>NZ_JAODYT010000050.1:0-33329 GCF_029834875.1 Pseudomonas sp. GD04158
GGCAGTTGGCTCAGGGTACGCCCGACCCAGCGCGCGGCGCGGCCAAGCCCGGCCAGCTGGGCCAGTTCGCCATAGCTGACGACCTTGCCGCTCGGCACCTGCGCCAGCACCAGATACAGGGCCTCGCGGCGGGCGTCGGCGCTTGCCGGCGGCGGCGCCTGCCATGCAGACTCTGGCGGGTTCGTTCCAGTCATGTGGGTCTTCCTTATCATGCGCGTACTGCTCGCCTTGATCCTTGCTGTCCTGATGAACCCGGCCCTGGCAGACACCGTCTGGCTCAACAACGGCGACCGTCTGAGCGGTGAGATTGTCCTGCTCGATGGCGGCAAGCTGGCGCTCAAGACCAAGTATGCCGGCCAGGTGCTGATCGACTGGAAGGATATCGACACCCTCAGTTCGGACAAGCCCCTGCTGGTCAGGCGTAGCGGTTTCGACAGCGAGCGAGGCGAAAGGTTGGCCGCCGCCGGCAGTGGCATGGTGCGGGTACAGGGCGAGCGCGAGTACGTGCTGCCGCTGGCGCAGATCACCCGCCTGGTTCCGCCGCGCCCGCTGCTGGAGGACCGTGTCTGGGAGGGCAATCTCGATGCCAAGCTGGACATGAAGCGCAACCAGAACGACGTCGACGAGTGGAAGCTCAAGGGCAATACGCGGGTCGAGCATGGTCGTTGGCGCCACGTGCTCAGTGGCGAGCTGGAGCGTGAGACCAAGAACGACAAGAAGGTCGAAGACAACTGGGAGCTGGAGTACGACCTCGACCGTTTCTTCACCGAGCACTGGTTCTGGCGGGTCGGGCTGGAGCAGAGCGAGGATGAGTTCGAAACCATCGACCGTCAGCGCATTCTGGGTACCGGGCCGGGGTATCGCTTCTGGGACAACGAGTTGGGACGGTTCGACCTGATCGGCCAGTTCAACCGCGTGCGTCTGGAGTCCGATCTGGCCGATCGGGCCTTCAACACCACCTCCATCGAGCTGGACTACAAGCGCCTGCTGTGGGGTACGCGTCTGGAGTTCTATGCCAACGCCGAGCTGCAGCTCCCGCACATCGATGAGATCGACTACGTGCTCGACAGCGAGTTCGGCCTGCGTTATCGCCTCAACCAGTGGGCGCGGCTGTCGCTCCTCTACGAGCTGGATCAGCTGCGAGGCCTGGGCCAGACGGTTTCCGACCGCCATTACCTGCTCGGCGTCGGGATCGGTTGGTAAGCCGGTAACTCCCTCCGCCAGCCGCGCCACGCGGTGCCGCTCGGCGGAAACGCTGAACTCCGCTGCGCGTGGCCGGTCAGCTCTTGCTCTAGCGTCGGGCTTGCGCATAATGCCCGGTTTTTCGCCCACCAGAGCCGTATAGACCTGCCATGTCGCGTGCAAAATCCTTATCCCTGCTTGGTCTGAGCCTTACCATGCTCAGCTCCGCAACCCTAGCCGATACCGTCTGGCTGACCAATGGTGACCGCCTGACCGGCACCATCCGCTTCTTCGACGGCAGCAAGCTGCTGCTGGAAACCGACTATGGCGGTTCCATCCCGCTGAGCTGGAAGAAGATCGCCACCCTCGAGAGCGACCACGAATTGCTGGTCAAGCTCGGTCCGGTCAACGGTGAGCGCGCCAAGGCGCTGCTCGCGGCCGAGCCGGGCAAGGTGACCCTGGCCAATGGCGATGTGCCGACCACCGTCGAGCTGGCGCAGATCGAGCAGATCATGAAGCCCAAGCCGCTGGTGGAGGACTTCACCTGGAAGGGCAACGTCGATCTGGCCCTGGACTACAAGCGCGGCGAGCGCGATTCCGACGACTACGATGTGGACGTCAAGACCCAGGCGCGTCATGGCCTGTGGCGGCACAACGCGCAGGCCGATTACAACCGCGAGCTGAAGAACGACGTGGTGAGCACGGATAACTGGAGCGCCGAGTACGCCCTCGACCGCTTCCTCACCGAGCAGTGGTTCTGGCAGGGGCGCTTCGAGTACAAGCGCGATCGCATCGAAGAGGTCGAGCGCCAGCGTACCCTGGGTACCGGTCCGGGTTACCAGTTCTGGGACAACGAGCTGGGCGCCTTCTCCATCGCCACCCTGGCCAACCGCAGCGACTACCGCTACAGCGATGGCGAGCAGGATCGGTTCTACGCCTTGAGCGTCAAGTGGGATTACAACCGCTACCTGATCGGCAAGACCGTGGAGCTGTTCAGCTCCGGTGAAGTCGGCAAGCCGCTCGAGGGCGTGGCCGACTACACCCTGGATGCCGAAGTGGGCCTGCGCTACAAGGTCACCGACTGGGCCTCGCTGAACATGAAGGCCGAGAAGGACATCGTCAGCGGCGCCGACGGCGACCTGGACGAAACCCGCTACACCCTGGGCTTCGGCGTGGGTTGGTAAGCAGGCCGGTTGGTCGCTGAAATGAAAAGCCCGCGATTCACTCGCGGGCTTTTTCGTTGCAGCAGGCTCAGCTCTGTTCGAGATCCCGGTTGCGCCAGCCGGCGCCGCCAGGCAGCAGCAGGTTGAGCAGCAGGGCGCTGACCGCGCACAGGGAAATGCCCGACAGGGCGAATTCCTTGCCGCCGATCACCATGCCGCCGATGCCGAATACCAGTGTCACCGAGACGATGATCAGGTTGCGCGCCTCGGACAGATCGACCTGATGGCGGATCAGGGTATTGAGGCCGACCACGGCGATGGAGCCGAACAGCAGGCAGAGAATGCCGCCCATCACCGGAGCCGGAATGCTTTGCAGGGCCACGCCGAACTTGCCGATGAAGGCCAGGGCAATGGCGAAGACCGCAGCCCAGGTCATGACTTTCGGGTTGTAGCTCTTGGTCAGCATCACCGCACCAGTGACTTCGGCGTAGGTGGTGTTGGGCGGGCCGCCGAACAGGCCAGCTGCCGAGGTGGCCAGGCCGTCGCCGAGCAGGGTGCGATGCAGGCCGGGCTTCTTGACGAAGTTCTTGCCGGTGACGTTGCCGATGGCGACCACGCCGCCGATATGCTCGATGGCCGGCGCCAGCGCCACGGGCACCATGTACAGGATCGCCCCCCAATGCAGCTCCGGTGCGATGAAATTGGGCACGGCGAGCCAGGAAGCCTGTGCCACTGCGCTGGTGTCGATCACCCCCAGCACGGCCGAGATCGCGCAGCCAACGGCGATGCCGGCGAGAATCGGCACCAGACGGAAAATGCCGCGGCCGAGCACGGCCACCAGCAGGGTGGTGAGCAAGGCCGGCATCGAGATCATCATCGCGGTGCTGTAGGGCACCAGCTCGACGCTGCCGTCACCGGCCTTGCCCATGGCCATGTTCACCGCCACCGGCGACAGCGCCAGGCCGATGGAGATGATCACCGGAGCAATCACCACCGGCGGCAACAGGCGGTCGATGAAGCCAGGGCCGCGCAGTTTCACCAGGGCCGAGAGCAGGATGTAGACCAGACCGGCGGCGATCACGCCGCCCATCACCGCAGGCAGGCCGAACTCGCCCTTGGCGGCCAGGATCGGCGCGATGAAGGCGAAGCTGGAGGCCAGGAACACCGGCACCTGGCGCTTGGTCACCAGCTGGAACAGCAGGGTGCCGATACCGGCGGTGAACAGCGCGACGTTGGGGTCCATGCCGGTGATCAGCGGCATCAGCACCAGAGCGCCGAAGGCCACGAACAGCATTTGCGCGCCGGAAATGCCCTGGCGCCACAGCGGGTCGTTGAATTCCGTTCGCGACATGCTCAGGCGTCCTTCTGCTTGGTGCCGAAAATCTTGTCGCCAGCATCACCCAGGCCCGGAATGATGTAGCCGTGTTCGTTCAGACGCTGATCGATGGAGGCGGTGAAGATGGTCACGTCCGGGTGCGCCTGCTCGACTGCCTTGATGCCTTCGGGGGCGGCGACCAGCACCATGGCGCGAATGTCCTTGCAGCCGGCCTTCTTCAGCAGGTCGATGGTAGCGACCATGGAGCCGCCGGTGGCCAGCATCGGGTCGATGATCAGGGCCAGGCGCGAGTCGATTTCCGGCGCGAGCTTCTCCAGGTAGGTGTGCGCTTCGAGGGTCTCCTCGTTGCGCGCCACGCCCACGGCGCTGACCTTGGCGCCTGGGATCAGGCTGAGCACGCCGTCGAGCATGCCGATGCCGGCGCGCAGGATGGGCACCACGGTGATCTTCTTGCCGGCGATCTTCTCCACCTGCACGGCGCCCGCCCAGCCTTCGATCTCGTAGCTTTCCAGCGGCAGGTCGTTGGTGGCTTCATAGGTCAGCAGGGCGCCGACTTCCTGGGCCAGCTCGCGGAAATTCTTGGTACTGATATCGGCGCGGCGCATCAGGCCGATCTTGTGACGGATCAGCGGGTGGCGGATCTCGCGAGTGGGCATGGGCTGGGATCTCCAACGGGGCTCTGGGAAAAATCGCGTTAGATTAAAGCATTGCTCATGCCAAGTGGTGGGTGACTGATGGGTCACGCCTGTCGCTTGGCGAGCATCGGCTACGCTGGTCAGTCGAGGCTTGGCAAGCGCCCTGCGGGTCTGTACCTTTGCCCGCTTTTATTTGACGGGTCGATCAGTTTTCAGCTGTCCCCGCTATTCATCAGCCCTTTGAGAGAGAACGCCCATGTCCGCCGATCTCGCGCATATCCGTCAAGTCATGGCGGAAGCCGATTGCCTGTTCACCGAAGCCGAGGTGGAAGCGGCCATCGACAAGGTTGCCAGCCAGATCAACGCCGAACTGGCCGAGCGCAACCCGGTGGTGTTCTGCGTGATGAACGGCGGCCTGATCTTCTCCGGCAAGCTGCTGACCAAGCTGAACTTCCCCCTGGAAGCGTCCTACCTGCACGCTACGCGTTATCGCAACGAAACCAGCGGTGGCGAGTTGTTCTGGAAGGCCAAGCCGGAAGTCTCCTTCATCGACCGCGATGTGCTGATCATCGACGACATCCTCGACGAAGGGCATACCCTGGGCGCGATCATCGATTTCTGCCGCCATGCCGGCGCGCGTGCGGTACACACGGCAGTGCTGATCGACAAGGAGCACGAGCGCAAGGCGCGCCCCGACCTGAAGGCCAACTACGTGGGCCTGCAGTGCATCGACCGCTACATCTTCGGCTACGGCATGGACTACAAGGGCTACTGGCGCAACGCCGCCGGCATTTACGCGGTCAAGGGGCTGTAAGCGGTTGTAACGCGCAGGGTGCGCTGCGCGCACCAGCTTTCCTGATGCTTTTCCCGGTGCGCACGGCGCCCCCTACATGGCGTGCTGCGCGTCGGGGCTCGCCTCCAGCCAGCGCAAGGCCTTTTCCCGCGCCTGCGGCAGATCCCGCACATATGCCAGCTCGCCTTCGCGGCGCTGCACGCCGGCGCGCCGCAGTTGCAGGCGTACCTGGGCGGTGGGGCCGCTGAGGATCAGCGCCACGCCCTGCTGGCGATAGTCGCGCAGCACGTTGTCCAGCGCCGCCAGGGCGGTCATGTCCAGCAGCGGCACGGCGCTGATATCGACCACCACCACTTTCACGCCGGGCGTGAAGCGGCGCAGCACGCTCAGGGCCTTCTCTGCCGCGCCGAAGAACAGCGGGCCGCGAATGGCGTAGGCCAGTACGTGCTCGGGCAGGTCTTGCAGCGCTTCTCGCTGTTGGCGGTTCAGGGCGGCCGTATCGGTCAGCTCGCTCATGCGCTTGATGAACAGGCCGGCGGCCAGCAGCAGGCCGACGCCAACGGCCAGCACCATGTCGAACAGCACCGTCAGCACCAGGCAGGTCAGCAGCACCAGCACATCGCTGCGTGGGGCGATGCGCAGGGTGTGGGCAACATGGTGGGGTTCGCTCATGTTCCACGCCACCATCAACAGCAGCGCGGCCAGAGCCGCCATCGGCAGGTAGCTGAACAGCGGCGCGAGCAGCAGGATGGCGGCCAGCACCACCCCGGCATGGACCAGTGCCGCCAGCGGCGAGAAGGCGCCGGCGCGCACATTGGCGGCCGTACGGGCGATGGCCGCAGTGGCGGTGATGCCGCCGAAGAAGGGCGCGGCCAGATTGCCCAGGCCCTGGCCGATCAGTTCGGCGTTGGGATCGTGCTTGCTGCCGGTCATGCCGTCGGCCACCACAGCACACAGCAGTGACTCGATGGCGCCGAGCATGGCGATGGCGAATGCCGGGGCGAGCAGTTGGCGAATCAGCTCGAAGGACACTACCAGCGGCTGGCCGTCAGCGCCGGGCAGGCTCCAGGGTATCGCCAGGCTGGGCAGGAAGGGCGGAATGCCGGGATGCTCGATACCGTCGAGCTGATAGCTGAAGCGTTCGCCCAGTGTCGCCACCGGCAGCCCGAGCCGTTCCAGGGCCAGCGCGAGCAGCGCGCCAATCGCCAGAGCAACGAGGTGGGCGGGAATCTTCGGCGCCAGGCGTGGCCAGATCAGCAGCGTCGCCAGGCACGCGATGCCAACCAGCGTGTCGCCGGGTTGCAGGCTGGGCAGGGCGCGCACCAGAAGATTCACCTGCTCCAGCAGATGTTGCGGCGCGCCGGCCAGGTGCAGGCCGAACAGGTCCTTGATCTGCAGGATGGCGATGACGATGCCGATGCCGGCAGTGAAGCCCAGGGTCACCGGATAAGGCACGAATTCGATCAGGCGTCCGGCGCGCAGCAGGCCCAGGCTGATCAGGATCAGCCCGGCCATCAGCGTGCACAGCAGCAATCCGCCGAGGCCGTATTGCTGGGTGATCGGTAGCAGGATCACCACGAAGGCGGCGGTTGGGCCGGAGATGTTGAAGCGCGAGCCGCCGCACAGGGCGATCAGGGGCGCGGCGATCAGCACGGTATAGAGGCCGTGCTGCGGTGCCACGCCCACCGCGATGGCCAGCGCCATGGCCAGCGGAATGGCGATGATGCCCACCGTCAGACCGGCGCTCAGGTCTCCGCGCAGGGCCTTCCACGAGTAACCGGCGCGCAGCGTCTGGCGCCAGGCGGCGAACAGCGGTAACGATGGGCGTGACATGCTGGCTCCCTAGTGGCTTGGCGCATTATAGGAGCACGACCACGGGCTGCGGCATGACCTAGGTCGGCTGTCGTGTCGCCTGCTCGCGTGTTAGCCTGCCCGGCTGCGCGTTGAGCCGCGCGCGGCTCGGCGGTACACTGCCGGCCCTCTGTAATGCTGGCGGGAGCGGGCGATGCGTAAAGACAAGAAGCAGGTGATTGGCGAAGAAATCAGCGATGACTCGATCAAGCTGTTCCTTGCGGTGGAACCAGCGGACGCCACGCCGCCTTCGCTGCACAAGCTGATCAAGGCTTACCGCGGTCTGCGTATCGATGATTTCGAGCGTTTCGTAGGCTTCTTCGTCGCCGAAGGCTACGACCTCTCCGCCACCGATGCGCAGGGCAATGATTTCATCGCCCTGATTCAGGATCAGCGTAATGCCGAGCCCTATATCGAAGTGATCAAGGCTGCTCGCGGCTGATTCTGGTAGGCATAGGCAAAAATGCCCGCGCTCCGTTGAGGAGGCGGGCATTTTTTATGGCCTGCCATCCATGGCGGCCACCCAGCGGGCCGTCGAAATGCCTCCCGGCCATTTTTATGGGCTGCGGATCGTGAATTCGGGGCAATAAAAAACCGGCCTCAAGGGCCGGTTTTTTCAAGAACCTGTCGCGATTAGGCGGCAGCAGCTTCGCCCAGCGCCTTGATGTGCGCGTTCAGGCGGCTCTTGTGACGAGCGGCTTTGTTCTTGTGGATGATGCCTTTGTCAGCCATGCGGTCGATGACCGGAACGGCTGCAGTGTAAGCGGTCTTGGCAAGCTCGAGATCCTTGGCAGCAATAGCCTTGACCACGTTCTTGATGTAGGTACGAACCATCGAGCGCAGGCTGGCGTTATGGCTACGGCGCTTCTCAGCCTGTTTGGCGCGTTTTTTGGCAGAAGGTGAGTTGGCCACCGTCAAGCTCCTCGAAAACTGGGGGGTTACGACAAATAAGGCCGCGAATCATGCCGATCCATCTGCCTGCTGTCAAGTCTGATGACGCTTTCCTGTGCTGGCCTGACCAGTGGTGGCTCGCTACACTCGTCGCCTTCGTTGGGCGGCGGATTGTCCGCTACTGCACCTCTTTATGGAAGCCGAAACACCCCATGAATCTGCTCAAATCCCTGGCTGCCGTCAGCTCTCTGACCATGGTGTCGCGCGTGCTGGGGTTCGTGCGCGACACCATCATCGCCCGCACCTTCGGCGCGGGAGTGGCATCGGATGCCTTCGTGGTGGCGTTCAAGCTGCCCAATCTGCTGCGCCGTATTTTTGCCGAAGGGGCGTTCTCGCAGGCCTTCGTGCCGATCCTGGCCGAGTACAAGATGCAGCAGGGCGAGGAGGCCACGCGCACCTTCATCGCCTACGTGTCCGGTTTGCTGACCCTGGTGCTGGCGCTGGTCACGGCCATCGGCGTGCTTGCGGCGCCCTGGATAGTCTGGGCCACGGCGCCCGGGTTCGCTGCCGAGGCCGAGCGTTTCGAGCTGACCGTCGATCTGCTGCGAGTGACCTTCCCCTATATATTGCTGATCTCCCTGTCATCGCTGGCCGGCGCCATTCTCAATACCTGGAACCGCTTCTCGGTGCCGGCATTCGTGCCGACCCTGCTCAACGTCAGCATGATCGTTTTCGCGCTGTTTCTGACGCCCTATTTCGATCCGCCGATCATGGCGCTGGGCTGGGCCGTGCTGGTTGGCGGGCTGGCACAGTTACTCTGGCAGCTGCCGCATCTGAAGAAGATCGGCATGCTGGTACTGCCGCGCCTGAGTTTCGGCGACCTGGGCGTCTGGCGCGTGCTCAAGCAGATGGGGCCGGCGATCTTCGGCGTGTCGGTCAGCCAGATTTCCTTGATCATCAACACCGTCTTCGCCTCGTTCCTGGTGGCCGGCTCGGTGTCCTGGATGTACTACGCCGACCGCCTGATGGAGCTGCCCTCGGGGGTGCTGGGCGTGGCGCTGGGGACCATCCTGCTGCCGGCGCTATCGAAAACCTACGCGAGCAAGGACCGTGACGAATACCGCCGCCTGCTCGACTGGGGGCTGCGCCTGTGCTTCCTGCTGGTGCTGCCCTGCACCCTGGCGCTGGCAATTCTCGCCGAGCCGCTGGTGGTGTCGCTGTTCCAGTACGGCAAGTTCACCGCCAACGATTCGCTGATGACCCAGCAGGCGCTGATGGCCTACGCGGTCGGCCTGCTGGCGCTGATCCTGGTGAAGATCCTCGCGCCGGGTTTCTATGCACAGCAGAACATCAAGACGCCGGTACGCATCGCGGTGGTCAGTCTGCTGGCGACCCAGGCGATGAACGCGCTGTTCGTCTTCGGTCTGGAAATGGCGCACGTCGGCCTGGCGCTGGCGATCAGCCTGGCGGCCTGTCTGAACGCCGGCCTGCTGTACTGGCAGCTGCGCCGCGCCGATATCTTCCAGCCGCTGCCGGGGTGGGGGCTGTTCCTGCTCAAGCTGGCGGTGGCGGTGGCGGTGATGGTGGCGGTGCTGCTGGGGCTGCTGCAGATAATGCCGGCCTGGGCCGAGGGCGAGATGCCGCTGCGTCTGCTGCGCCTGGGCGCGCTGGTGCTTGCCGGCGTGGTGGTGTACTTCGGCACGCTGCTGCTGCTGGGGTTTCGTCTGCGCGACTTCGCGCGCAGGGCGCTATAGCTGTTGTAGGGTGCGCCGTGCGCACCAGCAGGTCGCGGCGGGACCGGTGCGCACGGCGCACCTACGACTCCCGGCTTCGCGATGCCTGTTGTGCATGGCCTGCTGTGCGTATAATCGGCCACTTTGTGAACAAGAAGCGTGCTATGCAGCTGGTTCGAGGTCTTCATAACCTGCAGCCCCAGGCGCGGGGCTGTGTGGTCACCATCGGTAATTTCGACGGCGTTCATCGTGGGCACCAGGCCATCCTGGCGCGCCTGCGCGAGCGTGCTGCGGAATTGGCCGTGCCCAGTTGCGTGGTGATCTTCGAGCCGCAGCCGCGTGAGTTCTTCGGTCCGGACACTGCGCCGGCGCGTCTGACTCGCCTGCGCGACAAGCTCGCCCTGCTGGCCGCCGAAGGCGTCGACCTGGTGCTGTGCCTGGCCTTCAACCGCCGCCTGCGCGAGTTGTCGGCCGCCGAGTTCGTCCAGCGTGTGCTGGTCGATGGCCTGGGCGTGAAGGATCTGGAGATCGGCGACGATTTCCGCTTCGGCTGCGACCGTGCCGGGGATTTCGAATTTCTCAAGGCCGCCGGCCAGCGTTACGGCTTCAGCGTCGATGCCTCGACCACCGTCGAAGTGCTCGGCGGCCGGGTCAGCAGCACGCGCGTGCGCCAGGCGCTGGCCGATGGCGATTTCGAGCTGGCCGAAGCCTTGCTCGGCCGGCCGTTTCGCATCGCCGGGCGCGTATTGCACGGGCAGAAGCTCGGCCGCCAGCTCGATGCGCCCACTGCCAACGTCCAGCTCAAGCGGCGCAAGGTGCCGCTGACCGGGGTCTATCTGGTGAGCTGCGAAATCGATGGCGTGATTCAACCGGGCGTCGCCAATATCGGCGTGCGCCCCAGCGTTGCCGGTGACGGCCGCGCCCATCTGGAAGTGCACCTTCTGGATTTTGCCGGCGATCTGTATGGCCGGCGCCTCTCGGTGGCTTTCCACCACAAGCTGCGTGATGAGCAGCGTTTCGCCTCGCTGGAGGCCTTGAAGGCGGCGATTGCCGCTGATATCGCCGCTGCCCGTGAATATTGGCAGAGCCACCCGCTGATGAAGAGCCCGAAATGACCGACTACAAAGCTACGCTGAACCTGCCCGATACCCAGTTCCCGATGAAGGCCGGCCTGCCGCAACGCGAGCCGCAGACCCTGCAGCGCTGGAACGAGATTGGCCTGTATAGCAAGCTGCGCAAGATTGGCGAAGGTCGGCCGAAGTTCGTCCTGCACGACGGCCCGCCCTATGCCAACGGCAGCATCCACATCGGTCATGCGGTGAACAAGATCCTCAAGGACATCATCACCCGCTCCAAGACCCTGGCCGGCTTCGACGCGCCCTACGTGCCGGGCTGGGACTGCCACGGCCTGCCGATCGAGCACAAGGTCGAAACCACCTTCGGCAAGAACCAGCCGGCGGACCTGACCCGCGAGCGCTGCCGCACCTACGCCAGCGAGCAGATCGAAGGGCAGAAGGCCGACTTCATCCGCCTCGGTGTGCTGGGCGACTGGGACAATCCGTACAAGACCATGGATTTCGCCAACGAGGCCGGCGAGATCCGCGCCCTGGCCGAGATGGTCAAGCAGGGCTTCGTGTTCAAGGGCCTGAAGCCGGTGAACTGGTGCTTCGACTGTGGCTCGGCCCTGGCCGAGGCCGAGGTGGAGTATCAGGACAAGAAATCCGATGCCATCGACGTTGCCTTCCCCATCGAAGACGCAGACAAGCTGGCCGCCGCCTTCGGCCTGAGCGAGCAGAGCAAGCCGACCGCCATCGTCATCTGGACCACCACGCCCTGGACCATCCCGGCCAACCAGGCGCTCAACGTCCATCCGGAATTCACCTACGCCCTGGTAGACACCGGCGAGCGCATCCTGCTGCTGGCCGAGGAACTGGTCGAGTCCTGCCTGCAGCGCTACGGCCTGCAGGGCCAGGTGATCGCCACCGCGCCGGGCGCGGCGCTGGAGCTGATCCGCTTCCGTCACCCGTTTTACGAGCGTTTCTCGCCGGTGTACCTGGCCGAATACGTCGAGCTGGGCGCCGGTACCGGCATCGTCCACTCGTCGCCGGCCTACGGTGAGGACGACTTCCGTACCTGCAAAGCCTACGGCATGAGCAACGACGACATCCTCAGCCCGGTGCAGAGCAATGGCGTCTACGCCCCGGACCTGCCGTTCTTCGGCGGCCAGTTCATCTGGAAGGCCAACCCGGCCATCGTCGAGAAGCTGGCCGAAGTCGGTGCGCTGCTCAAGCACCAGCCGATCCAGCACAGCTACATGCATTGCTGGCGCCACAAGACCCCGCTGATCTACCGCGCTACCGCACAGTGGTTCGTCGGCATGGACACTCAGCCCAAGCAGGGCGGCACCCTGCGTGAGCGCGCGCTGGCCGCCATCGAGCAGACCCAGTTCGTGCCGGCCTGGGGCCAGGCGCGTCTGCACAGCATGATCGCCGGCCGCCCGGACTGGTGCATCTCGCGTCAGCGCAACTGGGGCGTGCCGATCCCGTTCTTCCTGCACAAGGCCACCGGCGAACTGCACCCGCGCACCGTCGAGCTGATGGAAGAGGTCGCCAAGCGTGTCGAGCAAGAGGGCATCGAAGCCTGGTTCAAGCTCGACGCTGCCGAGCTGCTGGGTGCTGAAGCGGCTGACTACGACAAGATCAACGACACCCTCGACGTCTGGTTCGACTCCGGTACCACCCACTGGCATGTGCTGCGTGGCTCGCACGGTCTCGGCCACACCACCGGCCCGCGCGCCGACCTGTACCTGGAAGGCTCGGACCAGCACCGCGGCTGGTTCCATTCGTCCCTGCTGACCGGCAGTGCCATCGATGGTCACGCGCCGTACAAGGCGCTGCTGACCCACGGCTTCGTGGTCGACGAGAACGGCCGCAAGATGTCCAAGTCGCTGGGTAACGTGGTTGCGCCGCAGGAGGTCAACGACAGCTTGGGCGCCGACATCATGCGCCTGTGGGTCGCCTCCACCGACTATTCCGGCGAGATGGCCGTGTCCAAGGTGATCCTGCAGCGCAGCGCCGACGCCTACCGCCGCATCCGCAACACCGCGCGCTTCATGCTGGCCAACCTCAACGGCTTCGATCCGGCCAAGGACCTGCTGCAGCCCGAGCAGATGCTCGACCTCGACCGCTGGGCCGTCGACGCAGCCCTGCGCCTGCAGGAAGAAATCATCGAAGCCTACGCCGACTACCGCTTCTGGAACGTCTATTCCAAGGTGCACAACTTCTGCGTGCAGGAGCTGGGCGGCTTCTACCTGGACATCATCAAGGACCGCCAGTACACCACTGCCGCCGACAGCGTGGCGCGCCGCTCCTGCCAGAGCGCGCTGTTCCACATCAGCGAGGCGCTGGTGCGCTGGATCGCGCCGATCCTGGCGTTTACCGCCGAGGAAATCTGGCAGTTCCTGCCGGGCGAGCGCAACGAGTCGGTGATGCTCAACACCTGGTACGCGGGCCTGGAGCGTCTGCCGGAAGGCTTCGAGCTGGACCGTGCCTATTGGGACCGCGTCATGGAGGTCAAGGCTGCGGTCAACAAGGAGCTGGAGAACCTGCGCACGGCCAAGGCCATCGGTGCCAGCCTGCAGGCCGAGGTCACCCTGTTCTGCGACGACGCCAAGCAGGCCGACCTGGCCAAGCTCGGCGACGAGCTGCGTTTCGCCCTGATCACCTCGGCGGCGCAGACCGCGCCGCTGGCCGATGCGCCGGCCGATGCGGTGGTGACCGAGGTCGAAGGCCTGAAGCTGAAGATCCTCAAGTCCGCCCACGCCAAGTGCGGCCGTTGCTGGCACTTCCGCGCCGATGTCGGCAGCCATGCTGCGCATCCTGAGCTGTGCGGCCGCTGCGTGAGCAACATCGAAGGCGAGGGTGAGGTACGCAAGCATGCCTGAGTCCTCGCGTTTCGGGCATCTGCCCTGGCTGCTGCTGAGCGTGCTGATCCTGGTCGCCGACCGGGTGACCAAGGACATCTTCGAGGGCATGCTGAGCATGTATCAGCGCATCGAAGTGATTCCTGGCTACTTCGACTGGACCCTGGCCTACAACACCGGTGCGGCATTCAGCTTCCTGGCCGATGCCGCCGGCTGGCAGCGCTGGTTCTTCGCCGCCATCGCCATCGTCGTCAGCGTCGTGCTGGTTATCTGGCTCAAGCGCCTCAAGCGTCACGAGACGTTGCTGGCCGTGGCCCTGGCCATGGTCCTGGGTGGCGCGCTGGGCAACCTGTATGACCGCGTGGTGCTCGGCCACGTGGTCGACTTCATCCTGGTGCATTGGCAGAGCCGCTGGTTCTTCCCGGCGTTCAACCTGGCCGACACCTTCATCACCATCGGCGCCATCCTGCTGGCGCTGGATATGTTCAAGAGCGACAAGTCCGCGAAGGAGGCTGCGCAATGACAGACGTACGCATCGGTCCGGACAGGGAAGTGACCCTGCATTTCGCCCTCAAGCTGGAAAACGGCGATGTGGTCGACAGCACCTTCGACAAGCAGCCGGCGACCTTCAAGGTCGGCGACGGCAACCTGCTGCCCGGTTTCGAGCAGGCGCTGTACGGCTTCAAGGCCGGCGACAAGCGCAGCGTGCAGGTGCAGCCGGAGCAGGGTTTCGGCCAGCCCAATCCTCAGAACGTGCAGGTCATGCCGCGCAGCCAGTTCGAGGGCATGGAGCTTTCCGAGGGCCTGCTGGTGATCTTCAACGACGCCGCCAACGCCGAACTGCCGGGCGTGGTCAAGGCGTTCGACGACAAGCAGGTCACCATCGACTTCAACCATCCGTTGGCCGGCAAGACGCTGCAGTTCGACGTGGAAATCATTGAGGTCAAGGCGCTCTAGCCTGCGCTGCCGCTCTTGTAGGAGCGGCTTCAGCCGCGAAGCTCTTGTTGCAGCCTGCGCTTATCCCGCGCAGGCTGTATCTTTCCGGGATCGCCCCATCGCGTCGTGCGATCCCCGATCAATACCGAGACAGCCAGCATGCATATCAAACTCGCCAATCCCCGTGGCTTCTGCGCCGGCGTCGATCGCGCCATCGAAATCGTCAACCGTGCGCTGGAAGTGTTCGGCCCGCCGATCTACGTGCGCCATGAAGTGGTGCACAACAAGTTCGTGGTCGAGGACCTGCGCGCGCGCGGCGCGGTATTCGTCGAAGAGCTGGATCAGGTGCCGGACGACGTCATCGTCATCTTCAGTGCTCATGGCGTGTCCAAGGCCGTGCGCGACGAGGCGGCACGGCGGGGCCTCAAGGTATTCGACGCCACCTGCCCGCTGGTGACCAAGGTGCATATGGAAGTGGTGCGCTACAGCCGTGAGGGTCGTGAGTGCATCCTGATCGGCCACGAAGGTCACCCGGAAGTCGAAGGCACCATGGGCCAGTACGACGCCAGCAACGGCGGCGCCATCTACCTGGTGGAAGACGAGGCGGATGTCGCCGAGCTGCAGGTGCGCAACCCCGAGAACCTGGCGTTCGTCACCCAGACCACCCTGTCCATGGACGACACCAGCAAGGTGATCGACGCCCTGCGCGCCAAGTTCCCGGCCATCGGCGGCCCCCGCAAGGACGACATCTGCTATGCCACACAAAACCGTCAGGATGCGGTCAAACAACTGGCCAGCGAGTGCGACGTGCTGCTGGTCGTCGGCAGCCCCAACAGCTCCAACTCCAACCGCCTGCGCGAGCTGGCCGAGCGCATGGGTACCCCAGCCTACCTGATCGACGGCGCCGAAGACCTCAAGCACGAATGGTTCGACGGCGTGAAGGGTATCGGCATCACCGCAGGTGCCTCGGCGCCTGAGGTGCTGGTGCGTGGGGTAGTAGAGCAATTGCGCGCGTGGGGTGCGGCGGGGGAGACCGAGCTGGAGGGACGGCCGGAGAACATTACGTTCTCGATGCCGAGGGAGTTGCGGGTCAGGTCAATTTGACGCAACTCATCGTTTTATAAAGAAGCCGGCGAAAGCCGGCTTCTTATTTGGATGTATCACCAGTTGCATCGAGCCGCGAGAGTGCCTCCTCTAGCATTTGCTGCCGTTAGCGTCAGTGTTCCTGCTGCAAGCCGTCCTGTCGCTGTAGCTGTGAGTGTGTAGGCATTGGCCGTGACATTGTCTACAGCAATAGAGAACTCGCTTGTATTTGCAGGGAGGTTATTAAATCCCGCGTAGCTGCCAGCATTTTGTGCCCGGCGACGCTCGGCATTGGCAGCCGCTTGCATTAGCAGAGACTTGCCATCTTCGCAGGCGGCTCGCTCCAGGTAGGCCGTATAGTTTGGAATAGCAATGGCTGCCAAGATGGCGATGATCACAACCGCGATCATCACCTCTATTAGCGTAAAGCCTTTTTCTCGTTTCATCATCTGTCCTTATTCCTCGTCGATCCAGTACAGCCGGGGCGTTACGGGCATCCAAATACACTGAGGGTTGTTGTCGCAGCGGCATTTCTCTGGGTTCGCACTTGTAGCGCAAGCGTCAGGCGGGTTATTGCCACCAGTAGGGGTCGGAACAAGTTGCGATGGATCGTGATACACCCAGCACGCATTGCCGGCGCAGTAAATCTGCGGATTGGACGGCAGGCTGGTCGCGTTGGTCTCTACATATCTGGTGGTGGAAATGGCGGCAGCATTTTTCAGCATGACGGTATAAGCACGGCTGATACCTAGTGACGCCTTGCAGGAATTGGAATTCGAGCGTGGCTCGTAGGTGCTGAACAACACCATTCCGTCGGCTACCAAGGGACGGGACAGCACTTTCTCACCTTGTGCTGTTAGGCGGATATACCACCCACCGTTGGTGCTGCTGAATTGCTGTTCGGCAGCTGCTTTCTCAGTGGCGTTACCTGTTTGCGCTAGATTAGCGGTCGCATCATAGAGGTTTCCCTCGGTGAAAGTGCTCTCGCTGGCAGTGCCCTTTATGAGTTTGTCGGTGCGGAAAGAGTAGAAGCGATCTTGAATATTTTTATCCAGCGGATGACCGCGATAGCCACTCCCAATGTTCACGGTAAGGACTCTGGTATTGCCAACGTTGAGCAGGGCAAGCTCTGCCTCATGGTAGAACCGTCGCGCAGCGGCGGTTCCAGCGCCTCCCACATCAGCAAATACACCGTTGCCTCCGCTACCTGCTGGGCTGACCAAGCTTGCCCCACTCGAGCCGTTGTTAATATGGAAGCGCCAGATTTGGCCCCCCATATCGCCAACGAAGAACTGTCCGGCTAGGCCTTGTGAGTCGATCACCGCGTTGCCGTTGGCATCGGGACGTAGTCCGATAACCGATACTCTGCTGGGGATGCTGTAACGCATGCGACTGAGCGTAGCGTCATGCCCGGCCGCGCTACTGGCTGACCAGATTTTTGCGCCAGTTACTGCATCTACGATATAGACAGCGTTACCCATGGTATCGACGGTACGTTCACTGACGTTGTCCTGATTCGGGTCGTAACCGCCGCCAAAGATCAGTACGTCCTTGATCGTGGAACCAACCTGAATCTTTGTGCGTACCGGTGCCGACCAAGTTTGCCCCAGTTGCTCAAAGCCTGCGGTGACTCCGCCTTGGATTTTCCATAGCAGCTGTGGTGAGTTTCGATTGGTAATGTCCAGTGCATAGATGTCACGGCCGCCACGGCCCATGGTGGCGTAGGCGTAAACGAATTCATTGGGATTAAGACCGGTCAGCAGCGGGCCAGAACGATCTGCTGGGTTAACCCCCCCGTAAATCACCCCGTTGCCATTGACATCATTGGCCCACACCACAACGGTGTTATCCATGCCGTAACGGCGCGGTTTCAACGTCGTCGACTTGGCATCTAGACGCAGCTGTCGGACGTTGGCAAGCAGCGGCTCTGGCATAAAGGCGAATCGTTCCACGCCATTGCTGGTATCGAACAACTGAATGAAACCTTCGTTGCTGCCGATGACTACTCCTTGGTCCTCGTTGGTGCAACGGCGACTACTGTCGTAGGTATTGCAGGCGTAAGTCACCAAGCTAGGCGTGGCATGTAGAGGGTCGCCCAACGCACGGCGCTCATTATTTGTCGCTGGATCAAGGCCGCGGATATAGCTAATTAGCTCACTGCGTTCATCCGCATTTGCTGCGCCAAATTTATCTGCGGTAAGAGCCGTGTTGCCTGTTGCGATAGCGGTGAGGGCATTGGAGTTAGGAGTGACGTTCGTCAGCAGCAAGCGACTGCCACTGGCCGGCAAGCGAGATGCGGCACCGCCCAACACTATGCTGCCTCCGTCGCGGTCAGCGGACCAGAAGCTTCGCGAGTCACTGCGGAAAAAACCGGTATTTGCGTCAATGGCAGGGATACCATCGGCATCCACGATGAAAGCTGCACCATTAGCAGTTGCCATTCGATAGCGTTTCAGGTTGCCAGGCCAGCGATCAGTCTCCGAAGGCCTGAACAGGGAGAAATAGAGTTCATCCTTGTTGTCTTGGCGGTTGAAGGTATTGGCTGGTGCGGTGGCGCTGACGAAAGTGGTGTCAGTGGCTAGCACCTCCTGAATGATCCGGTTGAAAGCATCACTTAGTTCACCAGCATTCTCGGCGGTGCTGAAGGAGCCCCCGCCATTGCTGGCGACCTCACGCAGGAAGGTCTTGATTTGGTTGCTGGCGGTAGTGCCACTGGCATCTAGTGCGAAGCCGACTGTATGGGTGGTGATGTAATGATTGCCTTCCAAGCTGGATTGATCATTCTCAGTGATCCAACGAGCAAGGGTGCGTGCACAGCGCTCGCCGTCGTCGCTGGCGTCGTTGGAGCAACTGAGGCCTGTGAGGGATGCGATGGCGTTCTTGGCTGCTGTCGTATTGTTATTGGCTTGGCCATCGGTTAACAGCACGATGTGGTTGGCTTGGCATGCGCTGTCGATAGGCGATGGTCGCCCGCTGACTTCGTTGCGCATGTAGCGCACGGCATCTAAATAGGTAGGGACGATTGGTGTGCCGTCTGCGGCTGTCATGTTCTGTACTAAAGCATTCACGTGGCTGCGCACAGTAGTTACCAGGCCGCCGGAACTGAGTTTAAGTCTCAGTTTGATCGACTGTCCCGGATTGTCTTCGAACGCCACAGCTTGCAGGGAAGTATCGGTGGTGTGGCGGACAAACATGTTCAATGCGTTACCGCGATCCCAAGCTGAGTTGGCGAAGATACTTGTCAGCGCGCCGTTGAGGCTGCTGATATCGCAGGTGACCGGTTGTCCCGATACCCAGCCGGTGCCGCTGTTAATATTGCAGTCGCTCTCGGATGTCCGTGTGGTGCGATTGCTTAGGTTATTACTAGTAGCTTGAAAGGCGGTGGCTGTTGCGCTGTTCTGGAAACTGATACGACTAACTTGGTTAGGGGAGGTCACCGTACTAGATGGTGTCATCACCACCTCGGCTTTCATAACGCTGGTGCCGCGCGCGATCGGAAGATTCTCGAAGCGAATGCCCAGTTGGTTGCGGCTCAGTGGCAAGCTGTTCTGGTTGAGCGTGACGGTGCCACTATTGTTCTGATAGCCGTCGTTGGCATTGGTGGTGACGCGAGCCTCAATAATCGGATTGAAGCAGCCGTCCTTTCCGCCGGTATAGCTAAGCGTAAGCACAGGCTGGAGGCCTCCTGCGCCGTCAAAGCTATGGGCGCTGCGTGAACCGGTGCCTGCCGTTGGGGTGATATGGAACGCCATAGAGTTGTTACCACACCAACTGCCGAGGTTCACCACTTCCTGCACCAAGGCAGTGACATCGGGGCCTGGTATCGGCTCAGGGGTGGCTTGGCTAGTCCAGGGGGCCGGTGTCCATGTGCTTACGGCCGTGGTCTTGGCTCGAGTTTGCAGGTTGCTACCATTGGTGAAGGTGCTGGCATCACCAGTGCGTTCCGCCCGGACTTCGAAGGTCACCGGAGTGTTATTAGCTGCTGAGGGAAAGAAGTCGATACGTGCGGAAGTGACCGTGGCACCTTGAGGGATGCTCACATCTTGAAAGCGCAGAGCGCCCATTCGCGATTCAGGGGCAAGACCTTCTACGGTGTAGTTGACGACTAGTGACGGAGCGTTGCCAGTTGAGCAGTTATTGGCGCAGAACGTGTAATCCTGTGCATTCTCGTTTGAAGTGCTGGTGTTAGTCAGGCGGACAAACATGCCTTGTACCGGATCACCGTTTGGCGCCGCGCTCTTCAATGTATTGAACTGTGAAGTGATATCGATTGCAACGCGATTACCGGAAATCCATCCGTTAGCCTGAATATTGGCCGCAGTCTGGTAGGTCCGAGTCCCCACAGGGTTGCTGTCGTTAAGCGGCGCGGGTGTTTTATTGTTCTGCAACTGCACATTGATAAGCGGATTGCGTCTTGCCGCTGCAGGGCTGTTGGTAGGGGTGATCTCGATGTAAGCATTCGTGATCGTTGCATTGGCCGGGATATTGAGCCCTTGGAAATGAAACAAGGCCATAGTGCCTAGGCTACGGCGTAGGTTCAAATCAGTCATGGTGCTGTTGGTGCACACTGCATTGCCAGGGCGCGAGGGTGGGCTCAGACGGCAGGCATATTCAGTACCGCCGCTGGTCAGGCGAAAAAAACTGCCGGTAGTGCCAAGAATGGAGCTTGCCTGATTGGGCAGAGGCTGGGTGGTGTCGATGACGCCCATGATGAGGTTCGGGTTGTCGACCACCGCGCTACCAAGCGGCGAGATGGCCTGCGTCGCATCATCCGAACTCTGCCTAATATTTGGTACGCCGGCGACCAGCTCTACATCGCCGCCTAGTTCCTTATCAATATATTCGACTGGGTATACGTAGCGAGTATTACCATAGGCGGCTCGGGGGTTGAGTACCATTACGCCAACGTTGATGTTACTGGTGTTGCTCATGATGTCGCTGAAGGCGTCCTTCAGCACCATCATACGCGACTGCTGGGAGCCCGTAGCCGTGTTGTTGCTGTCCAAGCGCCAGTTCATCGAGCCGGAATTGTCGAGAATGAACAGGACATTGGGTTTGACGCTGTCGTCAATAGCCGGTCCGCCAAAAAAGACTTCGGTGTCGTCGGCATGGCTGAATGCCGCGCTGAGAATCAGCGTACTGGTTACAGCGGAGGAGAGCAGGGTGCGCAGTTGAATTAGGCGCTTCATGGTGTGGTCCTCGTGCCTGATGAACAGGCAATGCAACATTCAAATAGGGCTTAGGGGATATAACGGTTCTGCAGACCTTGGCGATGAGTTGCGGTGGCACCGCAATTGCCATCGTTGTCGCAGGCCTGTCCGGTGCTCACAACGTCGAAACGAATGACGTAGAGCCCTTGAGACATTCCACTACCCTCCAGAATTGGAATTTGCGTGCTTGTGTCAGCCAGCGGGGCAGCTTCATAGGTGATGGCCCCGGAAGCGTTCAAGTTACCGATGGCGTTGGGGTGCCAGCCACTGCCCGGTTGGAAGTACTGATTAGCCCAACGTTGCAAGCCACTTTCGGCAGCCTGAAATGCAACGTTTTGCTGTTGATTGTTGGAGGAAATACGCAACTGCAGGTTGGATTGTGAAGCTGCAGTAATGGCAATAATTGTGAGCATCAGCAGTAACACCAGGCTGACGAGCAGAACCATCCCTTGCTGGCGAGTATTCATTGCAGACGATTCCTAAGTTCGTAAGTGGCGCTAAAAGTCCGAGGATTTAAAAGTGTGCCTGTCGTCCTAGAGTCAGAAACCGTGATCTGAATATGAATGGCCTTGGCTGTGAGAGGATCGTTGCCTGGAAGGAAGGTAAAGGCCATGCTTGCGTTGTCTAGAATGGGATCTCCATTACGACGTATACCGCTGTTGGCGTTTGTATAAGTAATTGGCGGTTCAAAGGCGAGTGCTGTAGTGCCGCAACCAGTACCAGGAGTTGCGTAACGAAAAGTCAGGCTGTTTGTACCTGCGGTCGTGACTGCCGCGTCGGGAAGCGATGTGTTGTCCGGCGAAAAGGTGGTGACGGTATCTGATGCTACACAGCCCTGATAGCCCGCTCTCCGAGCATCTTGTCCAATTATTTCCAGAGCCAATCGACCACTTTCCTGCATAAAAGTGAGTTCGGTGTTGTCGCGGTCGGCAAAAAAGCTGCGGCTGAAAATTTCAGTGACACCAAGGATCAATAACGAACTGATCACGATGGCAACCATGAGTTCGACTAGTGAAAGCCCTTTCTGTGTGCGATTCATAGTTCTGCCTCTACTATCAGATCACTATTCTCTGCGTTTGCCTCTTGCCATTCGATGGTGACGCGGTATACGGAGCCGCTTTGGCGCTCCACACTCGCTGTTTGGACATTCGGTAAACTGCTGCGGACTTGTACGCACCATTCTGAAAGATCTGCCGTAGCTTTGGGTGAGCCTGTAGCTGCCGCGTTTCCACCAGCGGGGCAGTTTGCTGAGGAATACGAGTAGTTGTAATCAGTGCTTTGTGATGCGTGAGTGACGGTAAAAGAGGTGTAGGCACTATTGCTGGTGACCTTGTTGGCGCGCATACGGTCAATGATGTCATATGCCAGCAACGTCGCTTGGCTGCGGGAGTAAGCGCTTTCGCTCGACTGAAGACTCTGCATCATCAATGTGCCCATGCCGAGCAGACCGATAGCAAGTATCACTACGGCCACCATCACCTCGATCAGAGTAAAAGCTTTTCCCTCATGGCGGTTTATGGCTCTCATTCGGTTCCCTCCGAACTCTGGGGTGTGTTGTTGGATGTACTGCTCGTCAAGCTTGCGCGGCCTATTGTATTGATCTCTATATTGCGTCCTCCCACGTTGATGCTCGCTGTGGTTTGGGGACGGCCATTGGCTTGGAAGGTGACAGCTACATTGCTCGCGGTCACACCAGTAGGTATGGATACCACCCGAATGTCCTCGCTACCGTCACTCACTATCCAAGTGGACCCGGTGGTGGTCACGCTGACTGAGGCGCGTCTGGCAATCGCTTCGCTGCGTGCCAGTTGTAAAGCGCCTAGCAGGCTGTTTCGGGCGGAAGTTTCTCGGCCGCTTTCCATCATTGCCTGATAGCTGGGTACAGCGATGCTCGAGACAATTGCGATGAGGGCAATCACTACCATCAGCTCAATCAGCGTGAATCCTCTGCTTGATTCCATAACCACTCCGCCAGCGATAAGCCCAAAGACACGATGCTAATTTAGCCACCAAGTGTTTTCAGACTCCGTTCAAGCCAGACGGGCGGGCGTTTTGGCAGATGAATTGACTCTGCGCCGCCAGGTGCTGTGAGGCGTGTCACGCTGTGGCTCAGCAGTAGGCTCCACGCGCGGGTGGCTGATTGCGAACCCGCCCTGAAAGCGCGATGACCACTTGGCGTTGCGGAGCGCCCCTCTTGCAGAGAGTGAAGGTTCCGTTCAGGGCTCGGGTGGTGCCGTCTGCTTCGAACTGGATATGAGACTTGTTGCGGTTCCAGTGCCAGGAAAGGCCTTCAGCAATCTGCGTTTGATAGAGCAGCTCATCGCCTATATCCCGTTGTCCGTTAGCGTTGTGGTCTACGAATATCAAGAGTGTGCCGCGCCAAATGGTGGACTCCGAGCAGCGGCTTTCGCCTTGACATAAAGTGACGACGCGGCGGGTATACACCGCATTGCTGCGCGTGTGATGAAGCAAGGAAAGCAACTGATTAACGGCTTGCGTTCGCTCATTGTTCTCAATTTGCTGCCGCAGGTTGGGCAGTGCGATGCTGATCAATACCAACAGCATAGCGAGCGTGCTTATCAGCTCAAGAAGCGTACGGCCATAGATTTTCCGAGACATTATCCAGCATCCTTGCCAGTCGGTTATTCATGAATGCGAAGATTAGCCTAGGATCGATAGATGAAAAGTCCCGCACAGGTGGTGGTAGTGGGAGGCGGAGCACTGGGAATGCTTTCTGCCTTGCTGTTGGCAGAGGCAGGGCAACAGCTTGTGCTGCTCGAGGCGCGAGGCACAGGCAGCGAATCCTCCTGGGCCGGCGGTGGCATTGTTTCGCCGCTCTATCCGTGGCGCTACAGCGCGGCGGTGACGGCGTTGGCGCATTGGTCGCAGGATTTCTATCCCGGTTTTGCGCGGCAGATGTGGGAAGACACTGGCGTCGATCCCCAGGTGCATGTCACCGGGTTATATTGGCTGGATCTCGATGACGAGGCCGAGGCGCTGGCTTGGGCGGCGCGTGAGGGGCGGGTTTTGCGTGGCATCGACATGGCCAGCGTGCATGAGCAGGTGCCGGTACTGGGTGAAGGTTTTACCCGCGCCATTCATATGCCGGATGTGGCCAACGTGCGCAACCCGCGGCTGGTCAAGGCGCTGAGGGCGGCGTTGGCTGCCATGCCCAACGTGGAGCTGCGTGAGCATTGTCCGGTCACCGGGTTCATTCAGGAGGATGGGCAGATTCGCGGTGTAATCACCAGCGATGGCGAGGTGCGTGCCGAGCGCGTGGTGCTGGCAGCCGGTGCCTGGAGTGGCGAGATGCTCAGGACGCTTGGCCTGGAGTTGCCGGTCGAGCCGGTGAAGGGGCAGATGATCCTCTACAAGTGCGCCGAGAATTTTCTGCCGAGCATGGTGCTGGCCAGGGGACGTTATGCGATTCCGCGGCGAGATGGGCATATCCTGATCGGCAGTACGCTGGAGTACGCCGGCTTCGACAAGACGCCGACCGATGGCGCGCTGGAGAGCCTCAAGGCTTCCGCCGAAGAGCTGCTGCCGGCGCTGAAGGATGCCGAGGTGGTGGGGCACTGGGCGGGATTGCGGCCGGGCTCACCGCAGGGCATTCCCTTTATCGGGGAGGTGCCTTCGCATCCGGGCTTGTGGCTCAACTGCGGGCACTTTCGCAACGGCCTGGTGCTTGCACCTGCGTCCTGCCGGTTGCTGACCGACCTGCTGCTTGGGCGCGAGCCGATCATCGATCCGGCGCCCTATGCGCCAGCGGGGCGGTTGGGCTGAGTGGGCGGAAGGTGCGCGCGTGGCGCACCCTCCGCATGCAGGCCCACGGTAGGGGCGCTGCTTAGTCGATCCCCAGCTTCTTCAATCGATAGCGCATCGAGCGGAAGGTCAGGCCCAGGCGCTGGGCCGCCGCCGTGCGGTTCCAACGGGTTTCTTCGAGCGCCTGCATGATAAGTTTGCGTTCGATGCCTTCGAGATAGTCTTCCAGATTGTCGATCAGCGCCAGGCTGGCCTCGCCGGTTTCGCCGCTGGGGCCGCTCGCATCGGCCAGGCGTAGGTCGGCGGGGCTGATCTGGTCGTCCTCGCACAGGGTGTAGGCGCGTTCGAGCATGTTCTCCAGCTCGCGCACGTTGCCCGGGAAGCGATAGTTCTTCAGTTTCTCCAGCGCTTCGGGCTGCAGCTTGGCGGCGCTCAGACCGCTACCCTCGGCCAGGCGGGCGAGCATGACCTCGGCCAGTTGGGCGATGTCCTCGCGGCGTTCGCGCAGCGGTGGCACGCGCAGTTCGATGACGTTGAGGCGGTAGTAGAGGTCCTGGCGGAAGCGCCCGGCGGCCACCTCGGCGGCCAAATCCTTGTGGGTGGCGCAGAGGATGCGCACATCGACCACCACTTCCTGCTGACCACCGACGGCGCGTACGGCCTTTTCCTGAATGGCGCGCAGCAGCTTGACCTGCATCGGCAGCGGCAGGTCGGCCACTTCGTCGAGGAACAGGGTGCCGCCGTTGGCAGCCTGGAACAGGCCCTGCTTGTCCTCGATGGCCCCGGTGAAGCTGCCTTTCTTGTGGCCGAAGAACTCGCTCTCCATCAGCTCCGAAGGGATGGCGCCGCAGTTGACCGGGACGAACGGCTGTTCGGCGCGCGGGCCCTGCTCGTGGATCAGACGCGCCACCAGTTCCTTGCCGCTGCCGGACTCGCCGCTGATATACACCGGCGCCTGGCTGCGGGCGAGCTTCTGGATCTGCTTGCGCAGTGCCTTCATCGGCGGCGAGTCGCCGAGCAGGCGGTTGTCCACCGGAGCGCCTTCGCCCTCGGGGGAGCGGATGCGCAGGGCCGTGGCGACCAGCTCGCGCAGGCGGCCGAGGTCCACCGGCTTGGTGACGAAATCGAAGGCGCCGGCCTTGAGCGCATTGATCGCGGTATCCAGGCTGCCGTAGGCGGTGATCATTGCCACCGGTACCTGCGGGTGGCGCTGTTGGATGTGTTGCACCAGGTCGAGGCCTGTGCCGTCGGGCAGGCGCATGTCGGTCAGGCACAGGTCGAACGGCTCGCGGGCCAGCCATTCGCGCGCTTCCTTGACGTTGCGTGCGCTGCGCGTGTCCAGCTTCATCCGGCCGAGGGTGATTTCCAGCAGTTCGCGGATGTCCGGTTCGTCGTCGACGATCAAGGCTCTCTGGCGGGTCATGGTCAGCTCAGTTTGCGCGGATGGGCAAAGGTGATGCGGAAGCAGCTGCCGCCCCCTTCGCGTGGTTTGTAGTCGAGACGCGCCTGGTTGCCCTGGCACAGCTCGCGGGAAATATACAGGCCGAGGCCGGTGCCCTTGTTCTCGGTGGTGTAGAAGGGCTCGAAGATGTGCTGCTCCTGCTCGGGCGGCACGCCTGGGCCGTCGTCGAGGATTTCCAGCACCGGCAGGTCGCTGCTTGGGTCCCGGAACAGGCGTAGCCAGACCTGGCCGATCCTGTGCTGCTTGGCACTATAGCGCAGGCCGTTCTGCACCAGATTGGTCAGCACCTGGGTCAGCTGGTGTGGGTCCATGCGTGTCTGCAGGCTGCCGCCCTGGGTCTCCAGATGGATCTGCCGATCAGCCGGTGCGGAGCTGCGAAACTCGCTGGCGAAGCGGTGCAGCCAGTATTTCAGGTCGAGCAACTGCGGTTCGGCCTGGCGTCTGCGCGACAGTTGCAGCACGTTCTCGATCACCAGATTCATGCGTTTGGAGTGATCCTGGATGATCTGCGCCAGACGCTGGTCCGGCCCCTGCAGATCCTCCGACTCCTGCAGCAGCTGGGCGGCGTGGCTGATGGCGCCCAGCGGGTTGCGGATCTCGTGGGCGATGCCGGCGGTCAGTCGGCCGAGCGAGGCGAGCTTGAGCTGCTGAGCCTGCTGGGCGATCTGCGAGATGTCGTCGAGAAACACCAGGGTGTGCTGCTCGTCGCCGCGTTGCAGGGAAATGAAGCTGGGCTGCAGCACCGGGCCGTCCACCTGAGCCTGCAGGCTGTCGGGGCGCAGGGTGGGGTTGTGTAGCCACTGCTGCAGGCGTTTCACCAGTTCCGGGCAGTGCGGGTCGATGATCTTGCCGGCCAGCTCGCCGCGCCCCAGCAACTGGGTGGCGCCCTGGTTGGCCAGTAGCACGCGGTGCTGGGTGTCCAGCACCAGGATGCCGGTACGCATGCGCTGCAGGATCTGGGCATTGAGCTCTTCCAGATTGGCCACATCGGCGGCGCGCTGTTCGGCGAGGCTTTCGCTGACCTGCAGGCGGCGAGTGATGCCCTGAATGAACAGTGCGCCGGCGAAGCACAGCGCACCCAGCGCGCCCGCCTGAACGTATTGGGCGGCAGCAGCGGGGCGGCTGAGGCTGAGATAGAAGGTCAGATAGATCAGCGCCATCGCGGCAATGGCGGCGATCAGCAGGCCGATACGGCCGCGCAGCAGGATGTTGGCGATGGCCACGGCCACCACCAGCAGGTTGCCGATGCCGCTGGGAGTGCCTCCTGCCGCGTAGAACAGCGCGGAGAGAAAGATCACATCCACCAGCGCCAGGCTGAACAGCTGCATCAGATGCTTGGGTTTCTGCACCAGCACGGCGATGAAGATGTTCAGGATCAGGTAGGCCCAGCTGCCGCTGCGGAACAGGTCGATATGCACGACATCGAGCAACTGCTCGTCGAGATTGCTGGAGATCAGCAGGATCAGCGCCAGACCGATGCTCAGGCGATAGAAGTGATAGAGCCTGAGGATGCGTCGGCCTGGCGTGCTGCCGAGGGTGCTGGCGTCAGCGATCACCGGTGTGTGGGCCCTGTTCGAGGTGAGCCTGGCTGCAGTACCAGCGCTGGTCCTGGCTCAGTGCCTGGCTTTGCGGCACATGCACGCCGCAATGGGCGCAACGCACCATGGGGGCCGCGGTGTGCTTGTCCTCGCTTGGGCGAGGGCGCTTGGGTTGGCCGATGAAGCGGCGCCAGATCCAGATCGCGGCGAAGATCACGGCGACCCAGAACAGCAGGCGGAACAGGCCCATGGTGTGCCCTTTTATCTGTTATCCGGTTGAAGCCGGCAGTTTAGCCAAGCTGTGACCATCGGCACAGGGGGCTGATGGCAGGCTGTGAGCTGTTTCCGCGCGGCGAAAGCGGGTGTGGAAGGGCGTTCGGCGTCGCCTGACCAGGACCGGCTGGGAATGGGGGCGACAAAAAAGGGAGGCCGTGGCCTCCCTTTTCGCTGCGACGCGTCGGTCAGTCGAACAGGCCGAAGGTCAGGTAGCTCCAGATCGAACGCTTCTTGGCGGTTTCGCCGGTCTTGGCGTCCTGCTGCAGTTCGGCCGGGATCTGCTGCTCGGCGTCCTCGTACTGGCGGATCACGTCCTGGCTGGCGCGGGTTTCACCCGGCGGCAGCGGCGTGTCGGTTTCGATCAGGCCGAGGGTGGCCTTGGCCAGCCAGGAGCGGCCGTCGGCTTCTTCCTCGCGCGGCACGAACTGGCCGTTCTCCAGGCTTGGGTGATCCGGGTAGTTGAGCTTGAGGGTTTCCAGGCTGGTGGCGGCCAGATCGTTCAGGGCCAGGCGCTGATAGGCTTCGGTCATGATCGCCAGGCCGTCGCCCACGGCGGGGGTTTCCTGGAAGTTCTCCACCACGTAGCGACCGCGGTTGGCGGCGGCGACATAGGCCTGACGCTTGAGGTAGTAGTGACCGACATGGACCTCGTAGGCAGCCAGCAGGTTGCGCAGGTAGATCATGCGCTGCTTGGCGTCCGGGGCGTAACGGCTGGTCGGGTAGCGGCTGGTGAGCTGAGCGAACTCGTTGTAGGAGTCGCGGGCGGCGCCCGGGTCACGCTTGGTCATGTCCAGCGGCAGGAAGCGCGCCAGCAGGCCGCGGTCCTGGTCGAAGGAGGCCAGGCCCTTGAGGTAATAGGCGTAGTCGACGTTGGCATGCTGCGGGTGCAGACGAATGAAACGCTCGGCCGAGGACTTGGCGGCTTCCGGCTCGACGTTCTTGTAGTAGGCGTAGATCAGCTCGAGCTGCGCCTGCTCGGCGTAACGGCCGAAGGGGTAGCGCGACTCCAGCGCCTTGAGCTTGGCGATGGCCTGGGTATAGCTGCGGTTGTCCAGGTCGGCCTGGGCCTGCCGGTACAGCTCCACCTCGCTCAGGTTTTCGTCGACCTCCGGCTGCTTCGAGGAGCAGGCGGCGGTGAGGGCGAGGATGGCGATCAGCAGCAGGTGTTTCACTTGCATGGCGGCTTGCGTCCCTGTGACGGCCGCGCGGCCGTCCTGTTATGATGAGCGCCCCCTGGAACCCCCTGGGGCAAAGACGCCGTATTTAACCACAAGCCTGACGCCGAAACCAAAGGCCGGGCTCCCGCCCTTGCCCAAGAGCCTGTTCAAAGTTTCGCGAGCTAGAGCAATGCAAGGCAAAAACAGGCTAGGACGCGTAGTTTACGAGCTGTAAATGAGCATGACTCGCTTCGCTCGCCCCTTCGGGGCCGCACTGAAGTGCGTTAGCCGCAAGCGACTTTTCGAGCCTGTTTTTAACGCAGCAGGGCCGACGCGCAGCAGACCTTGAACTGGTTTTGAAGATGACTTCCATAGACAAACAATTGATCCAACTCCAGGCCATCGTCCCCTTCGAACAGGGCGGTCAGCGCCTCGACCAAGTGGCTGCGCAGCTGTTTGGCGAGTTTTCGCGCTCGCGCCTTTCCACCTGGATCAAGGACGGTCGCCTGACCGTCGACGGTGCCGTGGCGCGCCCGCGTGACACCGTGCATGCCGGCTCGACCCTGGTGCTCGATGCCGAGCAGGAAGCGCAGGGCGAGTGGGTGGCGCAGGACATCGAGCTGAACATCGTCTACGAGGACGAGCACCTGCTGGTGATCGACAAGCCGGCAGGCCTGGTCGTCCACCCAGCTGCCGGGCATGCCGATGGCACCTTGCTCAACGCCCTGCTGCATCACGTGCCGGACATCATCAATGTGCCGCGCGCCGGCATCGTGCATCGTCTGGACAAGGACACCACCGGCCTGATGGTGGTGGCCAAGACCCTGCAGGCGCAGACCAACCTGGTCGAGCAGCTGCAGAAGCGTAGCGTCAGCCGCATCTACGAATGCATCTGCATCGGCGTGATCACCGCCGGCGGCACCATTGATGCGCCGATCGGCCGCAGCTCCAGCCAGCGTCAGCGCATGGCCGTGACCGATGGCGGCAAGCCGGCGATCAGTCACTACCGCGTGCTGGAACGCTACCGCTCGCACACCCATGTACGGGTCAAGCTGGAAACCGGGCGCACCCATCAGATTCGCGTGCACATGAGCCACGTCGGCTATCCGCTGGTGGGCGACCCGGTGTATGCCGGGCGCTTCCGCATTCCGCCGGCGGCCAGCCAGAGCCTGGTGCAGAGTCTCAAGGAGTTTCCACGCCAGGCCCTGCATGCGCGCTTCCTCGAGCTGGACCATCCGGCCACCGGCAAGCGCATGAAGTGGGAATCGCCGCTGCCGGATGATCTGGTCTGGCTGCTGACCCTGCTGCGTCAGGATCGCGAGGCCTTCGTCGGGTGAGCGTGCATGACTGGCTGACGCCCGACTGGCCCGCGCCGGCCAACGTGCGTGCCTGCGTCACCACCCGCAGTGGCGGTGTCAGCGCGGCGCCGTTCGATACCTTCAACCTGGGCGATCACGTCGATGACGATCCAGCAGCCGTCGCGGCCAACCGCGCGCAGCTGGTCGAGGCCCTCGGTTGCCAGCCGGCCTGGCTGCGTCAGGTGCATGGCGTCGTGGTGGCCGAGGCCGACCCGGCTGTGGTCATCGAGGCCGATGGCAACTGGACGGCCACACCCGGCATCGCCTGCACGGCGATGACCGCCGACTGCCTGCCAGCATTGTTCTGCGACCGTGCCGGCACCCGCGTGGCGGCAGCCCATGCCGGCTGGCGCGGGTTGGCCAGTGGCGTGCTGGAGGCGACCGTGAAGACGCTGGACGTGGCGCCGCAGGAGCTGCTGGTGTGGCTTGGCCCGGCCATCGGCCCGGCCGCCTTCGAAGTGGGTAGCGAGGTGCGCGAAGCCTTCGTGCACCAGCATGCCGAGGCGGCCGGCGCCTTCCTGCCCGGCGCCAAGGCCGGCAAGTTCATGGCCGATATCTACCAGCTGGCGCGCATTCGTCTGGCCGCCATCGGCGTGACTGCGGTCAGCGGTGGCGGGTTCTGCACCTACAACGATCCGCGTTTCTACTCCTATCGCCGCAGCCCGCGTACCGGGCGCTTCGCCTCGCTGGTCTGGCTGCAGTCCTGAGGCAGCTGCTGCCTTGATCCAGTGGAACGAGCTCCGTTCGCGAGCCCTGTAACCCAAAGGCTTCGCGAGCAGAGCCCGCACCTGCCTTTAGGTGCGGGCATCCGTCTCGTGTGTTTTGGTCCTTAATCACTCTCATCAATAGTGCTGTGCCGAGCGAGACGACCGGTCATATGCTCGGCGCCATGAACAGCATTCGACTCGACAAGCGTGACCTGATCCTGAGCAAGGGCTCGGCGGTGATGACCCGGCGCGGCTATCACGGCACCGGCGTGCTGGAAATCGTCCAGGCTGCCGGCATTCCCAAGGGCAGCTTCTATCACTACTTCGCCAGCAAGGAAGACTTCGCCCTGCAGGCGCTGGCCTTCATCTATCGCCCGCGTCTGGAGCGTTACGCCCAGGCGTTGAGCAATGCCGCGCTGAGCCCGCGGGCGCGCATCCTGGCCTACTACCGCGACCTGCTGGCGCACTTCGCCCGCCAGGACACGCCGCAATATCACTGCTTCATCGGCAGCCTGAGTTTCGAGATGAGCGAGATGCTGCCGGCCATCGGCGCCGAGGTGGAGGCGATCCAGCAGGCCTCGGTGGACATCCTGCGCGACTGCCTGGAGCAGGCGCAGGCCGCCGGTGAACTGCCGGCCACCGAGGACTGCGGCAATCTCGCCACTTTCATCAGCGATGCTTGGCAGGGCGTGCTCGCCCGCCTCAAGGTGGGTCGCAACCTGCAGCCGCTGGAAGCCTTCATTAACCGCCTGGAGCGTTTGCTGCAGGCCTGATCACCGTTCAACCCAGAGGAAAGATGATGAGCGCCCCCGTACAAGCCCTGTTCGCCCCCTTCCGCCTCGGCAACCTGGAGCTGCCGACCCGTGTGGTCATGGCGCCCATGACCCGTTCCTTCTCGCCGGGTGGCGTCCCCAATGCCAAGGTCGTCGAGTACTACCGCCGTCGTGCGGCGGCGGGCGTGGGCCTGATCATCACCGAAGGCACCACGGTCGGGCACACGGCCGCCAACGGCTACCCGAACGTACCGCGTTTCCATGGCGAAGATGCCCTGGCCGGCTGGAAGCAGGTGGTCGATGCGGTGCATGCCGAAGGCGGCAAGATCGTTCCGCAGCTGTGGCACGTGGGTAACGTGCGCCGCCTGGGCACCGAGCCGGATGCCAGCGTGCCCGGTTATGGCCCGATGGAAAAACTCAAGGACGGTCAGGTGGTGGTGCACGGCATGACCCAGGCCGATATCGATGAGGTGATCGCCGCCTTCGCCCAGGCCGCACGCGACGCCAAGGCCATCGGCATGGACGGCGTGGAGATCCACGGCGCCCACGGCTACCTGATCGACCAGTTCTTCTGGGAAGGCAGCAACCAGCGCAGCGATCAGTACGGCGGTGACCTGGCGGCCCGTTCGCGTTTCGCCATCGAGCTGATCCAGGCGGTGCGCGCGGCGGTCGGCCCGGACTTCCCGATCATCCTGCGCTTCTCGCAGTGGAAGCAGCAGGACTACAGCGCGCGTCTGGTACAGACCCCGGAGCAGCTGGAAGCCTTCCTCAAGCCGCTGTCCGAGGCCGGCGTGGACATCTTCCACTGCTCGACCCGCCGTTTCTGGGAGCCGGAATTCGAGGGCAGCGACCTCAACCTCGCCGGCTGGACGCGCAAGCTCACCGGCAAGCCGACCATCACCGTCGGCAGTGTCGGCCTGGATGGCGAGTTTCTGCAGTTCATGGTCAAGACCGACAAGGTGGCCGAGCCTGCCAGCATCGAGAATCTGCTCGAGCGCCTGAACAAGGAAGAGTTCGACCTGGTCGCCGTGGGCCGCGCGCTGCTGGTCGACCCGGACTGGGCGCTGAAGGTGCGTGAGGGGCGTGAGCAGGACATTCTGCCGTTCAGCCGCGATGCACTGATGCAACTGCATTGAACCCCATGGGCGCCCTGCCGGGGCGCCCCAGCGAGGAGTGTCAGTGATGTCCAAGAGCCTGGTTTCCTGGGGGCTGTTCGCCGTCTTCGTCGCGCTTGCCCTCGGCCTGCAGGGCCATGCCCAGATGTTTGTGTTCGCCGGCGCAGTGGGCGTGGCGAAGGCGCTTGTGTGGGCGGCCTGGCTGGCATTTGTCGGCTACTCGATCCACTGCAGTCGCCGCGAGAACCTCTTCAAGAGCGTTCGCGGCATCGCTCGTCTGTACTGGGGGCGACAGATCATCATCGATCTGTATCTGGGGGTAGCGCTGGTCCTGGCGCTGATTGCCCTGCATCAGGGAGCTCTGGTGATGCTGGCCTGGTTGCTGCCGGCGCTGCTGTTCGCCAACCAGGCCACCCTGCTGTACATCGCCATTCATTTCGAGTCTT
>NZ_JAODYT010000051.1:0-31607 GCF_029834875.1 Pseudomonas sp. GD04158
CCTTCGATATCGCCGCCTTCGCCCACCTGCACGACGAACGACTTGCCATTGACCTCGACGGTGTAGACCTCGGGCTTGCCGGCCTCGCGAGCCGGGGCCTCCTTACCGGTCGGGGCCGGCTCGAAGGCCGCCGGGTTGCCGCGGTTTTCCAGGAACTTCAGGCCGATCTGCGGGAACAGCGCGTAGGTCAGCACGTCGTCGATCTCATCGACGGCCAGCTTGATGCCTTTCTCCTGGGCGATACCCTTGAGTTCGGCGGTCAGCTTGTCCATTTCGGCCTCAAGCAGGTCGGCCGGACGGCAAGTGATGGCCTCGCCGCCATCCAGTACACGAGCCTGCAACTCGGCGTTGAACGGCGCAGGCGCAGCGCCGTATTCGCCCTTGAGTACACCGGCGGTTTCCTTGGTGATGGACTTGTAGCGCTCGCCGGTGAGCACGTTGATCACCGCCTGGGTGCCGACGATCTGCGAGGTCGGGGTCACCAGCGGGATGAAGCCGAGGTCTTCGCGCACGCGCGGGATCTCGGCCAGCACCTGGTCGAACTTGTCCTGGGCGCCCTGCTCCTTGAGCTGGCTTTCCATATTGGTGAGCATGCCGCCCGGGACCTGGGCGACCAGGATGCGCGAATCGACGCCCTTGAGGTTACCCTCGAACTTCGCGTACTTCTTGCGCACCTCGCGGAAGTAGGCGGCGATTTCCTCCAGCAGCTCCAGGTTGAGTCCGGTGTCGCGCTCGGTGCCCTGGAACATGGCCACCACCGACTCGGTCGGCGAATGACCGTAGGTCATCGACAGCGAGGAGATGGCGGTGTCGACGTTGTCGATACCGGCTTCCACCGCCTTGAGAATGGCCACGGACGACAGCCCGGCAGTGGCATGGCACTGCATGTGAATCGGGATGGCCAGGCTGGCCTTCAGGCGCGAGACCAGCTCGAAGGCGGTGTACGGGGTGAGGATACCCGCCATGTCCTTGATGGCCACCGAGTCGGCGCCCATGTCTTCGATCTGCTTGGCCAGATCGACCCACATGTCTAGGGTATGCACCGGGCTGGTGGTGTAGGAGATGGTGCCCTGGGCATGCTTGCCCTGTTTCTTGACGGCCTTGAGTGCGGTCTCCAGGTTGCGCGGGTCGTTCATCGCATCGAACACGCGGAACACGTCGACGCCGTTGACAGCCGCGCGCTCGACGAACTTCTCCACCACATCGTCGGCGTAGTGACGATAGCCCAGCAGGTTCTGCCCACGCAGCAGCATCTGCTGACGGGTGTTGGGCATGGCCTTCTTCAGTTCGCGGATGCGCTCCCAGGGGTCTTCGCCGAGGTAACGAATGCAGGCATCGAAGGTCGCGCCGCCCCAGGACTCCACCGACCAGAAGCCGACCTGATCGAGCTTGGCAGCGATCGGCAGCATGTCTTCCAGGCGTACTCGGGTGGCCAGAATGGATTGGTGAGCATCACGCAGCACCACATCGGTAATCCCGAGTGCTTGTTTTACGGCAGTCATACAGGAGCTCCCTCTAGAACCTGATCAACCGCGACGGGCGCGGTGCTGATGAATGGCGGATTGGATGGCAGCCAGTACCTCGGCATCCGGCTCATGGCTGGCCGGCTTGATGCTGGGTGCTGCGGCAGAGATGGCGGGGGCTGGGGTGTGCGGAGCGAAGAGATTGATCAGGCGAGACATCGCACTGACCACCGCCACCAACAGCACCAGAAAGGTAAACACGAAACCCATGCCGAATAGCATGAGTTCGACACCCTCGAGCAGGAGTTCACTGGGGGTCATCTTGGCTCCTTTGCCAGCAGCTCGCAGGGCTGCGTTCATTATTGATTAGGAGCGCCCGAGGCCAGCGCCTGGGCAAAGCTGGCGAACCTTAGCCTGAAACAAGTGTTTCAAGCAAACCCCAGACTGCCCGGTCAGGCATTTTTGTAGTGGAGGCGCGATTTCACTACCAAAGGAGGAGCGGCTAGGGCTCGTATGCGACTAGGACGCCATCATTTCGCGACCATCAACGGCCGGTGCCAGCGCCAGCAGCTGTTTGAAATGGCGCGTTTCATCGCCCGGCGTGCGCCCGAACAGACGCTTGAATTCGCGACTGAACTGCGACGGGCTTTCATAGCCGACACGCTGCGCGGCACTGAGCGCACTCAGGTCGTTGCGAATCATCAGCAGGCGCGCCTGATGCAGCCGAATGGCCTTGAGGTACTGCAGCGGCGAACGGCCGGTCATGGACTTGAAGTGCACATGGAAGGCCGGCACGCTCATGCTGGCGATCTCAGCCAGCGAAGGCACATCGAGCGACTCCTGATAGTCGCGATGAATTCGCTGCAGAACCCGCGCGATACGGCCGAAGTGGCTGTTCTGCGCCAGGGTCGCACGCAGGCCGCAGCCCTGCTCGCCCTGCAGCACGCGAAAAACGATCTCACGCAGAATCGACGGACCGAGCAGACGCACCTCGTCAGGGTCGGCCAGCGCTTCCAGCAGCCGCAACGTGGCGTCGCTCAGGCGTGCATCCATCGGGCTGGAATAGAGCGTTGCGGGCTCGGCAGCCTGGGGCTCGTCCAGATCCATCACCAGCTCCGCCACCAGCAGCGGATCGACCCGCAGCGCCACACCCAGCATGGGCTCTTCGGCGCTGGCCTCGGTTTCGATGGAAAAGGGCAATGGCAGCGCGAGGACCAGATAGTGCTGCGCATCGTAGACGTACAGGTTGCCGTCGTGCAGCCCGCGCTTGCGCCCCTGGATCACGATCACGATGCTCGGCTCGTACAGTGCCGGTGTCACGGGAAGCGGGCGATTGGAACGCATGAAGGTCACGCCATCGAGCTGCGACGCCGTGTAACCCTCCTCGGGCGCCAGGCGCAGCATCAGCTCGACCATACGCTGTTTCATGCTCTGGGGTGTCGTTGTCATGGCTCGGGTATCGGCTCGCACTGAACACCGGGGCATTGTAAGAAGCATTCAATAGAAACAGGCAATAACCAAAGAGTAACCGGACTTAGCGACCACCCGCCTCCCGCCTAGCATGGAGTCTCCCAACAACAGTGGAGATCGCCATGAGCAAGGTCATTCTCATCACCGGCGCCAGCAGCGGCATCGGCGAAGCCATCGCCAGACATCTCGCAAGCCTGGGTCACCAGGTGGTACTGGGCGCGCGGCGCATAGATCGCCTGCAGGCACTGGTAGAAGAACTGCAGGCCCAGGGTCAACAGGCCTCGTGCCGCCCCCTCGATGTCAGCCAACTGCACGACATGCAGGCTTTCGTCGAGCATGCCGAAACTCATCACGGCCCCGTCGACGTGATCATCAACAACGCCGGCGTGATGCCGCTGTCGCCGCTCAACGCCCTGAAGGTGGATGAGTGGAACCGCATGATCGACGTCAACGTACGCGGTGTGCTGCACGGTATCGCTGCCGTGCTGCCAGGCATGGAGAAACGCGGGCGCGGCCAGATCATCAATATCGCCTCCATCGGTGCCCACGCCGTATCGCCGACCGCCGCGGTCTATTGCGCGACCAAGTACGCCGTCTGGGCGATTTCCGAGGGCCTGCGCCAGGAAAGCGAGCGCGTGCGCGTCACCACCATCTGCCCGGGCGTGGTCGAATCCGAGCTGGCCGACAGCATCACCGATGCCAGCGCGCGCGATGCGATGAAGGCCTTCCGCCGTATCGCCATCACGCCGGATGCCATCGCCCGCGCGGTAGCCTATGCAGTCGAACAGCCGGACGACGTCGATGTCAGCGAAGTCATCGTGCGCCCGACCGCCAGCCCTTATTGATGGAGGCGAGCATGACAACGAAGAACAACCTGGCAGCGCTGCTGATCAGCGGCGCCCTGCTACCCGGCGCGGCAAGCGCGGAAGCGCAAAACCCGCACCCATACGTGGGCATGTGGGTAACGGACGATGGCCATGTCCGCCATGAGCTATTGGCCAACGGCCGTTATGACGAGGCACGCGGCAACCGCGAAAGCGCCTACCAGGGCAGTTACCGCGTCACCGGCAACCACATCGATTACGTCGACGACACGGGCTTTACCGCCGACGGTGAATTCATCGACGACGTGCTCTACCACGGCGGCATGGTGCTGCGCCGCAAAAGCACTCCAAATGACGAGTAAGGCAACCCACCAGCCAAGGAAAGAAGCTTATGAACATGCAAAAAGCTGTCGCCGCGCTACTGCTCAGCCTGTCGCTCTGCCTGCCGACCTGGGCAAGTGACAACACCGCGGCCAATCAGGCCCTGATCCAGAAAGCTTTCGATGATTGGCGCGCCGGCCAAGGCGGCATCTTCCAGTTGCTAGCCGATGATGCCGTCTGGGTCGTGGCCGGCAGCAGCCCGTACTCCGGGACTTACCGCACGCGCGAGGCGTTCATGGAAGATGCAGTCAAACCCATCACCGACAAACTGGCCACGCCCATCGTGCCCACCGTCCGCCAGATCGTGGCGCAGGGGCCTCACGTGGTCGTGCATTGGGATGGCCAGGCGACCGCCAAGGACGGCAGTCGCTACGAGAACAGCTATTCCTGGCACATGCAGCTGGAGAATGGCCGGATCACGCGGGTCACGGCCTTTCTCGATACCTGGCGGCTGGTGCAGTTGATGGAGTGATCTACAGGAGGAAGATCGACGCCAGTCCCAGGAAGATGAAGAAGCCGCCGCTGTCGGTCATGGCGGTGATCATCACGCTGGCCCCCATGGCCGGATCGCGCCCCATGCGCGCCAGGGTCATGGGGATCATTACCCCCATCAACGCCGCCAGCAGCAGGTTGAGGGTCATCGCCGCGGTCATCACCACGCCCAGCGACCAACTGTCGTAGAGGCCGTAGGCGACTGCGCCGATGACGCCACCCCAGAGCAGGCCATTGATCAGCGCCACGCCCAACTCCTTGCGCACCAGGCGTGAGGTATTGCCGGTGCTGACCTGGTCCAGCGCCATGGCGCGCACGATCATGGTGATGGTCTGGTTGCCGGAGTTGCCGCCGATGCCCGCGACGATCGGCATCAGCGCCGCCAGCGCCACCAGCTTCTCGATCGAACCCTCGAACAGGCCGATCACCCGCGAGGCCAGGAAGGCGGTGACCAGGTTGATCGCCAGCCAGGCCCAGCGGTTGCGCACCGACTTCCACACCGAGGCGAAGATGTCCTCCTCCTCGCGCAGACCGGCCATGCTCAGCACTTCGCTTTCGCTTTCCTCACGGATCAGGTCGACCATCTCGTCGATGGTCAGACGGCCGATCAGCTTGCCGCTCTTGTCCACTACCGGCGCGGAAATCAGGTCATAGCGCTCGAACGCCTGGGCGGCGTCGTAGCCATCCTCATCCGGGTGGAAGCTCACCGGATCGTCAGCCATGACCTCGCCGACCTGCTTCTCCGGATCGTTGACCAGCAGGCGCTTGATCGGCAGCACGCCCTTGAGCACGCCGTCGTAATCGACCACGAACAGCTTGTCGGTATGCCCCGGCAGCTCCTTGAGACGGCGCAGGTAGCGCAGAACCACTTCCAGACTGACGTCTTCGCGGATGGTGACCATCTCGAAGTCCATCAGCGCGCCCACCTGGTCCTCTTCGTAGGACAGGGCCGAACGCACGCGCTCGCGCTGCTGGGCGTCGAGCGACTCCATGAGTTCGTGGACCACGTCACGCGGCAGTTCCGGCGCCAGATCGGCGAGTTCGTCGGCGTCCATCTCCTTGGCCGCGGCGAGAATCTCGTGATCGTCCATGTCGGCGATCAGGCTTTCTCGCACCGCGTCGGAAACTTCCAGCAGGATATCGCCGTCGCGCTCGGCCTTGACCAGCTGCCAGACGGTGAGACGCTCGTCCAGCGGCAGGGCTTCGAGGATGTACGCTATGTCCGCAGGGTGCAGATCGTCGAGCTTGCGCTGCAGCTCGGCAAGGTTCTGCCGGTGAACCAGGCTTTCCACCAGGTCCTGATGCTGGCCTTCCTGACGATGGGTCAGGCCCTCTACCAGCTTGTGGCGATGCAACAGCTCGATCACCTGGGCCAGGCGATCCTGCAGGCTCTCTTGCGGCTTCTTGGCTTCTACTTCAGTCATAGCGCGCTCCACCCCCAGCTGGCGGGCGCGCCAAAGGGGATCAATCAGGTCTTACACGATTGTGCGATGGGAGTATTGAGTAACTACTGGGTAAGTCCATGGTGGTATTCCACAAGCCCCGGCGGGACTGACGCGGCGAATGATAACACCGCAAACCAGCTTTGTACGTGACAAAAGCGCGGCAAGAACAACTGCTTGCGTCGCAAACTTCGATCCCGCATGAAAACCTGGCTATGCGACGCCAGCCAGCAACACCGGGACACGCTGGCAAGCGAGAAAAAACCATCTACGCTGACCAGGCAAACGTCATGGAGGACGACTCATGCGAGGATTGCACTTCGCAGCGCTGCTTGCCGCTGCGTTTCTCCACCCTATTCCAGACAGCTCGGCCGCCAGCGTGTTCCGCTGCGAGGACGCCAACGGCCATGTCACCTTCACCCGTCACGGCTGCGCCAGCGACCAGCAGCAGCGTCTGCAGGATGCACGCAACCCGACACCCGGCGGCGGCAAGGCCACCCCTCTGGCCGATCCCGGCCGACGCGTAACCACCACCCCAGCGAGCCCCGGCGAAGTGGTGATAGTCGGTCAACAGGACGATGGCTGCGGCAACCTGCTGACCAGTAGTGAACGACGCCAGGCCATCATCCGCCAGGAGATCCGCAGCGGCATGAGCCGTGCCGACGTGGAAAACAGCCTGGGCAAGCCGGACCGAGTTACGGCCAGCAACGGACAGCAGCGCTATCACTACCGCGAAAAACGCAAGGGCGGCGGCAGCCGGCAGGTCAGCTTCGACGAAGCCGGCTGCGTGAAGAAATGACGGGCAAATAAAAAGGGCCTGCATTGCTGCAGGCCCTTTGGGTATGGCGGACTCAGGAGGATTCGAACCTCCGACCGCTCGGTTCGTAGCCGAGTACTCTATCCAGCTGAGCTATGAGTCCGTTTGGCGCTTTTAGACCAGATCACCGCTGGTTGAGACATGGCTTGCATCGCTGCAGTGCCATTGAATATGGCGGACTCAGGAGGATTCGAACCTCCGACCGCTCGGTTCGTAGCCGAGTACTCTATCCAGCTGAGCTATGAGTCCGTTTGGCGCTTTTAGACCAGATCACCGCTGGTTGAAGCAAAATGGCTTGCAGCGATGCAAGCCATTTGAATATGGCGGACTCAGGAGGATTCGAACCTCCGACCGCTCGGTTCGTAGCCGAGTACTCTATCCAGCTGAGCTATGAGTCCGTTTGGTGCTTTTATACCAGATCACCTCTGGTGATTCGCCAGCCCGACCTACGCCCGACTCGCTGAATAATGGCGGAGAAGGGGGGATTCGAACCCCCGACACCCTTTTGAGGTGTACTCCCTTAGCAGGGGAGCGCCTTCGGCCACTCGGCCACCTCTCCGCAACACGGGGCGCATGATAAACATGTTTTCCCCGTTTGCAAACAAAAATTTGTAGAAAAATTAGTGGCTTGGTTCGTCACCCTTCTCTTTCTGGATGCGCTGGTAGATTTCTTCACGGTGTACGGCAACCTCTTTCGGCGCATTGACACCAATACGCACCTGGTTACCTTTCACGCCCAACACGGTGACAGTCACATCATCACCGACCATCAGGGTCTCTCCGACCCGGCGAGTCAGAATCAGCATTCCTTTCTCCTTACGGATTACATTTCGGGACAACAGTCTGCAAAAAAGAAAATGGTGTCAGCTTCCTGCTAAATCAAGCCGGGAAACCTCACCCAAGTATTGACCAGCCCGCGCAGAAAGAAAGTTCCCGCGAGCTGGGCAAAAAGACGAAAGGCGCGGAACCAGCCGCGCCTTTCGGGTAACAGGTATCACTCGCCCTGTCGGGACGGGGCGTCCAGTTCGAACGCCGTGTGCAGGGCACGCACCGCCAGCTCCAGGTACTTCTCCTCGATGACCACGGAGACCTTGATTTCCGAGGTGGAGATCATCTGGATGTTGATGGTCTCCTTGGCCAGCGCTTCGAACATGCGGCTGGCGACACCGGCGTGAGAGCGCATGCCGACACCGACGATGGAGACCTTGGCGATGTTGGTGTCGCCGACCACCTCACGGGCGCCCAGCTCGTCTGCGGTCTTCTGCAGCACGCCCAGGGCGTTGTTGTAGTCGTTGCGGTGCACGGTGAAGGTGAAATCGGTGGTGTTATCGTGCGAGACGTTTTGCACGATCATGTCCACTTCGATGTTGGCGGCACTGATCGGGCCGAGAATCTTGAAGGCGATGCCGGGGATATCCGGTACCCCACGGATGGTCAGCTTGGCTTCGTCGCGATTGAAAGCGATGCCGGAAATGATCGGCTGTTCCATGGATTCCTCTTCATCAAGGGTAATGAGGGTGCCCGGCCCCTCCTGGAAGCTGTGCAGGACGCGCAGCGGGACGTTGTACTTGCCGGCGAACTCCACCGAGCGGATCTGCAGCACCTTGGAGCCGAGGCTGGCCATTTCCAGCATTTCCTCGAAGGTGATCTTCTCCAGACGCTGGGCCTTGGGCACCACGCGCGGGTCGGTGGTATAGACGCCATCGACGTCGGTGTAGATCTGGCATTCGTCGGCCTTCAGCGCTGCCGCCAGGGCCACGCCGGTGGTATCGGAACCGCCACGACCGAGGGTGGTGATGCTGCCGTGCTCGTCCACGCCCTGGAAACCGGCGACGACGACCACACGACCGGCCTTGAGATCGGCGCGAATCTTCTGGTCATCGATCTGCAGAATGCGCGCCTTGTTGTAGGCGCTGTCGGTGAGGATGCGCACCTGGTTGCCGGTGTAGGACACCGCCGGCACACCACGTTTGATCAGCGCCATGGCCAGCAGGGCGATGGTCACCTGCTCACCAGTGGAGACCATGACATCCAGTTCACGCGGGACCGGCTCGCCGTCGCTGATCTGTTTGGCCAGATCGATCAGGCGGTTGGTTTCGCCGCTCATGGCAGAAACCACGACGACGATGTCGTCGCCTTTCTCGCGGAACTTCTTAACCTTCTCGGCCACCTGCTGGATACGCTCGACGGTGCCGACGGAGGTGCCCCCAAACTTCTGTACGATCAAAGCCATTTCAAAAAGCCGCCTGATTCCTCGAAGGGCGCCCATTAAACCCGCATCGGGTCACACTGCCAAGGCCCGCCGGACGCACTGCGGGCCCCGCTTTCCCACCTGTTACAGGCCCTGCTCGACGAAAGTCGCAGCCAGTGCCAGCGCTTCGTCCAGCTTGCCGGCATCGACGCCGCCGCCCTGGGCCATGTCCGGACGACCACCACCCTTGCCGCCCACGGCAGCTGCGGCCTGACGCATCAGGTCGCCAGCCTTGAGCCTGGCAGTCAGGTCCTGGGTCACGCCGGCCACCAGCACCACCTTCTCGTCGAACACGCCGCCGAGCAGGATCACGCCGCTGCCCAGCTTGTTCTTCAACTGGTCGACCAGCGCCAGCAGTGCCTTGCCGTCCAGGCCGTCAAGACGCGCAGCCAGCACCTTGGTGCCCTTCACGTCCACGGCGGAACCGGCCAGATCGTTGCCGGCGGCGCTGGCGGCCTTTGCCTTGAGCTGCTCCAGTTCCTTTTCCAGCTGACGGTTGCGCTCGATCAGGGCAGAGAGCTTGTCCAGCACGTTGTCGCGGCTACCCTTGACCAGGGAAGCGGCTTCCTTGAGCTGCTCCTCGGCCGCGTTCAGCCAGGCCAGCGCAGCGGCACCGGTCACCGCTTCGATACGGCGCACGCCAGCAGCCACGCCACCTTCGCTGGTGATCTTGAACAGACCGATGTCGCCGGTACGCGAGACATGGGTACCGCCGCACAGCTCGACGGAGAAGTCGCCGCCCATGCTCAGCACGCGCACCTGGTCGCCGTACTTCTCGCCGAACAGCGCCATGGCGCCCTTGGCCTTGGCGGTTTCGATGTCGGTTTCTTCGGTCTCGACCTCGGAATTCTTGCGAATCTCGGCGTTGACGATGTCTTCCAGCTGTTTCAGCTGCTCGGGCTTGATCGCCTCGAAGTGGCTGAAGTCGAAGCGCAGACGCTGACTGTCGACCAGCGAGCCCTTCTGCTGTACATGATCGCCCAGCACCTGACGCAGCGCGGCGTGCAGCAGGTGGGTGGCAGAGTGGTTCAGCGCGGTGGCCTGACGCACGCTGGCCTCGGCCTCGGCCTTGACGCTGGTGCCGACGGAGAGGCCGCCCTTGGCCACCACCCCGTGGTGCAGGAAGGCGCCGCCGGCCTTGGTGGTGTCACGCACGTCGAAGCGCACGCCGGCGCTCTCGAGATAACCGCAGTCGCCGATCTGGCCGCCGGATTCGGCGTAGAACGGAGTCTGATCCAGCACCACCACACCCTCCTCGCCTTCGGCGAGGCTGTCGACCGCAGCACCTGCCTTGAACAGGGCAATGATCTTGCCGCTGCCGCTGGTGCCTTCGTAGCCGAGGAAGCGGGTGTCGGCGTCGACCTTGACCAGCGCGTTGTAATCCATGCCGAAGGCGCTGGCGGAACGGGCGCGCTCGCGCTGCGCCTCCATCTCGCGCTCGAAGCCTTCTTCGTCCACCGACAGTTCGCGCTCGCGGGCGATGTCGGCAGTCAGGTCGACCGGGAAGCCGTAGGTGTCGTACAGCTTGAACACGATGTCGCCCGGGATGACCGAGCCCTGCAGGCCGGCCAGATCCTGCTCGAGGATCTTCAGGCCCTGCTCCAGGGTCTTGGCGAACTGCTCTTCCTCGGTCTTCAGCACGCGCTCGATATGCACCTGCTGCTGCTTGAGCTCGGGGAAGGCTTCGCCCATCTCGGCCACCAGGGCGGCGACGATCTGGTAGAAGAAGCTGCCCTTGGCACCCAGCTTGTTGCCGTGACGGCAAGCGCGACGCACGATGCGGCGCAGCACGTAGCCACGGCCTTCGTTGGACGGGGTCACCCCGTCGGCGATCAGGAAGCTGCAGGAGCGGATGTGGTCCGCCACCACCTTCAGCGAAGCCTGTCCTTCGTTGGCGCAGCCGATGGCCTTGGCCGAGGCGGCCAGCAGGTTCTGGAACAGGTCGATCTCGTAGTTCGAGTTGACGTGCTGCAGTACGGCGCTGATGCGCTCCAGGCCCATGCCGGTGTCCACCGAGGGCGCCGGCAGCGGGTGCAGCACGCCATCGGCAGTACGGTTGAACTGCATGAACACGTTGTTCCAGATCTCGATGTAGCGATCACCATCTTCTTCCGGGCTGCCGGGTGGGCCACCCCAGATGTGCTCGCCGTGGTCGAAGAAGATCTCGGTGCACGGGCCGCACGGGCCGGTGTCGCCCATTGCCCAGAAGTTGTCGGACGCATAGGGCGCGCCCTTGTTGTCGCCGATGCGGATCATGCGCTCGGCCGGTACGCCGATTTCCTTGTTCCAGATCTCGTAGGCCTCGTCATCGGTGGCATAGACGGTGACCCAGAGCTTTTCCTTGGGCAGGTTCAGCCACTTGTCGGAGGTGAGGAATTCCCAGGCGTAATGGATGGCATCGCGCTTGAAGTAGTCGCCGAAGCTGAAGTTGCCCAGCATTTCGAAGAAGGTGTGGTGGCGCGCGGTGTAGCCGACGTTTTCCAGGTCGTTGTGCTTGCCGCCGGCACGCACGCACTTCTGGCTGGTGGTGGCGCGGGTGTAGGCGCGCTTTTCCAGGCCCAGGAAGCAGTCCTTGAACTGGTTCATGCCTGCGTTGGTGAACAGCAGGGTCGGGTCGTTCGCCGGGATCAGCGAGCTGGAAGCGACACGGGTGTGCCCTTTTTCTTCGAAGAAGCTCAGGAAGGCTTCACGGATTTCTGCGCTTTTCATAGGGGTCTTCCAAGGAAACAGGCGGCCACGGCAAAAGCCGGCAAAGGGCCGCATTATATCGGGCCCACCGCGCGCGGCTAGTGCCTTTGTTGATAGCAGGCGCCTATCGGACGCTGCGGTTACGACTCAAAGCGAGCGAAAAACGGCAAAGGCCTCGATCACCTGCTCGATTTGCTCGGCGCTGACGTTCAGATGAGTGACCAGACGCAGGCGTGGCGCCGCGCTGACGGCGATGCCGCGTTCAGCCATGAAGGCCTTGATCTGCCCGGCACGCTCGCCGAGCTGCACATAAACCATGTTGGTCTGCACCGGTTCGACGCTGTAGCCCAGTGCGGCCAGGCCCTCGCCCAGACGTGCGGCGTTGGCGTGATCATCGGCCAGGCGCTCGACCTGATGCTGCAGTGCATACAGCCCCGCCGCCGCCAGCACGCCGGCCTGGCGCATGCCGCCGCCAACCATCTTGCGCAGACGCCGCGCCTTGCCGATCAGCGCCGCGCTGCCGCACAGCACCGAACCGACCGGCGCACCGAGGCCCTTGGACAGGCACACCGAGACGGAATCGAAATGCCGGGTGATCTCCCGTGCCGGCACGCCCAGCTTGACCGCGGCGTTGTACAGCCGCGCGCCGTCCAGGTGCAGGCTAAGACCTCGGCGCAGCGTCAGCTCGCGGGCGGCAGCCAGGTAGTCGAGCGGCAGCACCTTGCCCTGCATGGTGTTTTCCAGCGCCAGCAGGCGAGTACGGGCGAAGTGGAAGTCGTCCTGCTTGATCGCCGCCTCGACCTTGGCCAGATCCAGCGAGCCATCGGCCTCGCCGTCGATGGGCTGCGGCTGGATGGAGCCGAGCACCGCCGCACCGCCGCCCTCGTACTTGTAGGTATGCGCCTGCTGGCCAACGATGTACTCGTCGCCACGCTCGCAGTGGGCCATCAGGCCGAGCAGGTTGCTCATGGTGCCGGTCGGCACGAACAAGCCGGCTGCAAAGCCCAGCTGGTCGGCCAACCAGGCTTCCAGACGGTTGACGGTGGGGTCTTCGCCATAGACATCGTCGCCCAGCTCGGCAGCCATCATGGCTTCGCGCATGGCGGCAGTGGGTTGGGTGACGGTGTCGCTACGCAGGTCGATCAGAGGCATGGCAGGCTTTCCCGGCAATTGGCGAAAGGCTCATGCTAAAGAGGTCGCTCGGGCAATCACAAGGTACAGTTGAGCAATAAAGCAGCTTGCCCAGCGACGTAGCCCGGAGCAAATCCGCGGATGGCAGACGCCACGTCAGTTCCCGGAAGGCACCCTGGCTACGCCAAGCCTGCGCCGTCGTCCGGCACGATCAGGATGCCCGCACGCAGACCGTTCTTGACCTTGGGATTGGGGAAGATGATGCGCGCATTCTGCTCTTCCACCACCCAGCGGGTGTCGGCGATGTCCTCGGCGAGCAGGTAGCCGGGTTCGAGCTCGGTGAAGTTCTCGATATCGGCCGGCAGATGCAGCTGGAAGCTGTCGCTGTGCTTGATGATCTCGCGCGATACGGCGAACAGCTGCAGGCCGTCGAGCGTCGGCTCGTCGTCGACCATCTCGCGTCCTTCGATCAGCGCCTGCAAGGCATTTTCCAGCAGGTCGAGATTGACCAGCTGGTTCTGGCCGAACGCACGCGCCTTGCCCAGTTCAAGGGTGAAAGCCTCGGCGCCGAGCTGTCCGTAGGTGTAGGCGCTGAAGGTGATCGAACCCTTGTTCTGCAGCAGCACGGCCTCGATCCCGGCGGCGCGCAGACGCTGCAGTTCGCGGCGCGAGTGGGTACGCCCTTCGTGCCAGGGATAGAGGGCGAACTGCTCGATCTTCGAGCCGCGGATGGCGGTGTGCAGGTCGTAATGCAGACGGGTGCGACCGGTGTCCTTGCCGAAGAAGGTAGCCGCCAGGTGTTCCAGATCGCAGGCTCGGATGGCCTCGAAACCGCTGGATTGCTCGTGGCGACCGTTGAACAGGCGGTTGATGTCCTGCTCGACGAAGCGCTCGCCGCGGCGCATGGCCTCGGGATTGCCGAACAGGAAGAGAATGCGCGCCGCCGGATGCAGCTCGTTGCGTGCGATACCGCGCAACAGGCGGTCGAGCAACTCGATGGGCGCGGTTTCGTTGCCGTGGATGCCGGCCGACAGCAGCAGGTCGAGGCCGTTGTCGCGCGCGGCCGGCGGGGTAATCTCCAGCGCGCCCTCATCCAGCCAGCGCAAGCGCGTGCCATCGGGGGTCAGCTGGATCTTCGCCGACGGCTCGTGGCCGGCCAGGGTCAGTTCAAGCAGTTTGCCGAGAGCAAGCATCGGACACTCCTCAGGGCTTAGTGATTGCAGTCCGGGCCGTGAACATGATCATCCTCGTCGGCGATCGCCGGCTCCATCTCCAGCTGCAGGCTGACCAGATTGGTGGCCTGGGGGCGCAGCAGCAGGTTGGCGTACTCGCTGTCGCCCTCCTCCACGTCGACGCCGATCAGCAACTGATCGCCAACGGCCTGGACCCACAGCTCCTTGCCCTGCCAGACCACGGCAAAACGGCTGCAGGAGGTTTCCAGCTGGGTGCCGTCGTTATCTTCGAGAATCAGTTGCAAGGCGTCGCTCATAAAATCTCCGAGGTGGGGGGGCCAGGTTCAGGTCATCTGGAAAGGATAGACCGAGCCCAGTTTAAGGATCTGCGTCAGTTCATCCAATGCCGTGCGGCACTCGATCAGCAATTGCGGATCGGCCAGATCAGCCTCGCTGAGACGGTCACGGTAATGCTTGTCGACCCAGGCCACCAGCCTGTCATGCAATTCGAGGCTCATCACCACCCCCGGATTGACCGCGGCCAGTTCCTGCTCCTTGAGCGCCACGCGCAGGCGCAGACAGGCCGGGCCACCGCCGTTCTGCATGCTCTGCTTGAGGTCGAACACCCGTACTTCACGGATCGGACCATTGCCGGCGGTCAGCTGCTCCAGGTAGCGCCAGACGCTGGCGTTGTTACGGCACTCCTCCGGGACCACCAGCAGCATGCTGCCGTCGGCGCGGGTCAGCAGCTGGCTGTTGAACAGGTAGGACTTGACCGCATCCTCCACGCTCACTGCGCTGTTGGGCACGCAGACCGCCTGGAAGTTGCCGCCACGACCGGCCAGCTTGCTACCCAGTTCGCCCAGTACCTTGTCGGTGTCGAGGAAGGCGTCCTGGTGATAGAACAGCACTTCGCCGTTGCCCACGGCGATCACGTCGTTGTGGAACACGCCCTGGTCGATCACCGCCGGGTTCTGCTGGGCGTACACCACGCCCTCCTCGCTCAGCCCGTGCAGGCGCGCCACCGCCTGGCTGGCCTCCAGGGTCTGCCGCGCCGGATAACGTGCCGGTGCCGGGTAGCGGCTGTCGAAGGCGCTGCGGCCGTAGACGAAGAACTCCACGCCAGGCTCGCCATAGCTCTTGCAGAAGCGCGTGTGGTTGGCCGCGCCCTCGTCGCCGAACTGACTGACCGCCGGCAAGGCCGGGTGATGCGCGAAATGCTCCTGGCTGGCGAACATGGCCTGCAGCACGCGACTGGTGGTCGGATGCTCGATCGAGCGGTGGAATTTGCAGTTGAGGTTGGCGGCCGTGAAATGCACGCGAGCGTCGGCCGTATCGGCGCTGGGGCTGACGGTGCAGGCGTTGGCCGTCCACATGCTCGACGCCGAGCAGCTCGCCACCAGCAGCGGCATGGCCTCGCGCGCGGCACGAGCAATCACCTCGGCATCGCTGCCGGTGAAGCCCAGACGGCGCAGCGCGGCCACATCCGGACGCTCCTGCGGGGCCAGAACGCCCTGCTTGAAGCCCATGTCCATGAGCGCCTTCATCTTCGCCAGACCCTGCTTGGCGGCCTCCTTCGGATTGGAGATCGCCTGGCTGTTGCTCTGCGATGCGACGTTGCCGTAGGACAGCCCACCATAGTTGTGGGTCGGCCCCACCAGGCCGTCGAAGTTCATTTCATAGGCAGTCATTACAGAGTCACTCCCGGAGTCAGGGTGGTGGGCAGGGTCAGGGCTTCGCTTTCCAGCGAGGCCACCGGGTAGGCGCAGTAGTCCGCCGCGTAATAGGCGCTGGCGCGGTGGTTGCCGGAGGCGCCAATGCCACCGAAGGGCGCGGTGCTGGCGGCACCGGTCAGTTGCTTGTTCCAGTTGACGATGCCGGCACGGCTATGCAGCCAGAACTGTTCGTAGCGCGCCTTGGAGTCCGACAGCAGGCCAGCGGCCAGACCGAAGGCGGTGGCGTTGGCCTCGGCGATCGCGCCGTCGAAATCGCTGTAGCGGATCACCTGCAGCAGCGGGCCGAAGAACTCCTCGTCCGGACGCTCGCTCACCGCCGTGACGTCGAGAATGCCCGGGGTCAGCAGCGCGGCATCGGCCTGCGGCTGGGTCATGGCCAGCAGCGCAGTGGCGCCCTTGGCCAGCAGATCGGTCTGCGCCTGCATCAGCTGAGCGGCGGCCTGCAGGGAAATCACCGAGCCCATGAACGGCGCCGGCTGCTCGTCGAAGCGGCCAACCTTGAGCTGCCCCGCGACCTGCACCAGGCGCGCCAGCAGCGCGTCGCCCCACTGCCCTTGCGGCACCAGCAGACGGCGGGCGCAGGTGCAGCGCTGACCGGCGGAGATGAACGCAGACTGGATGATGGTGTACACGGCCGCATCGATATCGGCGACCTGATCGACGATCAGCGGGTTGTTGCCGCCCATCTCCAGCGCCAGGATCTTGTCCGGACGCCCGGCGAACTGGGCGTGCAGCAGATTGCCGGTGCGGCTGGAGCCGGTGAAGAACAGCCCGTCGATACCCGGATGGCCGGCCAGGGCCACGCCGGTCTCGCGCCCGCCCTGCAGCAGGTTGAGCACGCCAGCGGGCAGGCCGGCCTCGATCCAGCATTTGACCGTCAGCTCGGCGACCTTGGGGGTCAGCTCGCTGGGCTTGAACAGCACGCAGTTGCCGGCCAGCAGGGCAGGCACGATATGCCCGTTGGGCAGGTGACCGGGAAAGTTGTAGGGGCCGAACACCGCCACCACGCCATGCGGCTTGTGCCGCAGCACGGCAGTGGCGTCGGCCAGCGGGCCGCTCTTCTCGCCGGTACGTTCACGGTAGCTCTGGATCGAGATGGCGACCTTGTTGACCATGCTGGTCACCTCGGTAGCGGCCTCCCACAGCGGCTTGCCGGTTTCCTCACCGATGGCGCGGGCCAGCTCGTCGGCATGACTCTTCAGCGCGGCGGCGAAGCGCTCCAGCACGGCGATACGGCCGTCCAGCGAGTGGGCTGCCCACAGCGAAAAAGCGCCGCGCGCCGCGTTGACGGCCTCGTCGACCTGGGCAGCGCTGGCGCCCTGCCCCTGCCAGACCACGGCCTGACTGACCGGATCGAGCGATTGCAAAGGCGCGCCCTGGCCGGGCCGCCACTGACCTGCGATGTAATGAGTGCTCATCTTGTTCTATCACTCCAGCATTCATCGGCGCTCCCGGAGGCCCGCCGCGGAAAACGAAAGACTCTTAACTCTTTGCCGACAGCGCTACGGCGCGCACCTGATCGCCTGCCGACAGTTGCAGGCGTCTGGCCGTCAGCGGGTCGACCACCAGGGTGCCGGCGGCCAGGCGCGCCGGGGCCGCGGTGATGCGACAGCCCTCGCGCTTGCGGTTGTGCACCAGGAAGGGCGCGGCATCGTCGCCCGGCGTGCCGATCGCCAGCACCAGGTTCTGGCTATCGCGCACGGCGCGGATCTTCGCGGTTTCCGCCTCGATGGCCGGGCCCGCGTCGAAGATGTCGACGTACCCCTGATAGCTGAAGCCCTCGGCCTTGAGCATGCTCAGGGCGGGCTCGGTATCGGGATGTACGCGGCCGATCACCGCACGTGCCTCGTCGGAAAGGAAGCAGGTGTAGAGCGGAAACTTGGGCATCAGCTCGGCGATGAAGGCCTTGTTGCCGACCCCGGTGAGGTAGTCCGCCTGGCAGAACTCCATCTTGAAGAAGTGCCGGCCGAGGCTTTCCCAGAACGGCGAACGGCCACTGGCATCGGACATGCCGCGCATCTCAGCGATCACCTTGTCGCCGAACAGCTCGCGGAACTCGGCGATGAACAGAAAGCGCGCCTTCGACAGCAGGCGGCCGTTCAAGCCGGTGCGATGATCGGCGTGCAGGAACAGCGAGCACAGCTCGGAGTTGCCGGTCATGTCATTGGCCAGGAACAGGGTCGGCACCTGGCGATGGATGTTCAGCTCCTGCGAGGCGCACACGGTCAGGCCGACCCGGTAGTTGTACCAGGGCTCACGCAGCCCCACCGCGCCGGCCACGGCGGAAATGCCGACCACCTTGCCGGCATCGTCCTCCAGCACGAACAGATAGTCGGCGTCGGCTCGTTCGGCCTGGCCGCGGAAGGCCTTCTCGGCCCAGCCAACCCGATGCGCCAGGCGCTCCTCGTTGGCCGGCAGGGTAGTCAGGCCGGTGCCGGTACTGCGCGCCAGGTCGATCAAGGCCGGCAAGTCGGCATTGCGCACGGGACGAACGATCATGGATCCTCCGGATCAGCTATTTGCTTGAAGCGGCCAGTGTCGACTCGCCGCCTCGGTTTAAACCGCCACCAGCCTGACGCTGGCGCCCTCGCCGACACCCAGCGCCTCGGCAGCCTGCGGGCTGAGCGTCACGGGTTTGCCCGGCACCCAGTCGAGGTCGGCGACGATGGCGCGGAAATCCTGCAACTGGCCGTTGCTGACCAGGTACTGGCGCCCGCTCGTCTCGGCCTCGCCGATCTTCACCGGCACCAGACGGCTCTGGGCGATGCTGCGAATGCCCGAGGTGCGGGCGTGCAGGGTCGGACCGCCATCGAAGATGTCGATGTAGTGGTCGGTCTCGAAGCCTTCACGCATCAGGATGTCGAAGGTGATCTGCGCCCGCGGATGCACCTGCCCCATGGCCTCCTGCGCCTCGTCCGGCAGCAGCGGCACGTAGATGGGGTAATGCGGCATGAGCTCGGCGAGGAAGGTGCGGCTCTTGAGCCCGCACAGACGCTCGGCCTCGGCGTAGTTCATGTCGAAGAAGTTGCGCCCCACGGCGTCCCAGAACGGCGAATCGCCGTGCTCGTCGCTATGGCCGACGATCTCCACCACCACCGCGTCGGCGAAACGCTCGGGATGACCGGCCATGAACAGCAGGCGGCCACGCGAGTTGAGCTCGGCGAACACGCTGCTGACCAGCGGCCGCTCGACGTAGAAGCTGGTGAGCAGGCTGTTGCCGGTCAGGTCGTGACACAGCGACAGCACGTGAATCTTGTTGTGGATCTTCAGCTCGCGCGAGTTGTGCACGAAGGTCTCGTTGCGGAAGCTGTAGAACGGTTCGGAGTAGCCGGCCGAGGCGACGATGGCCGAGCAGCCGACCAGGCGCCCGCTGTCGCTGTCCTCGAGGACGAAGAAATAGCTTTCCTCGCCGTTGAAGCTGACTTCGGCAGCGAAGGACGCCTCGGAGGCAGCGATCTTGTCACGCAGCCGATCGGCGTCGTCCGGCAGTGAAGTGACGCCCACCGGGCTATCGGCGGCAAGTCGCTGCACATCCGCCAGGTCCGCCATTTGCGCAGGGCGCATTACCAGCATGGGGTCACTCCTTTTTCAAGAAAAGCTCCGGTGACCGCGCACGGGCAGCCGGAGAACGCCAGGCCAGAGGCCCGGCACACACAGGAACATCATCCGTGGGAGAAGCCCGGCACTACCTGCGCCGGGCGTTCGCTCAGGCGTTGGCCAGCTTGCTCAGCGCACGCTCGAAACGGGCCAGGCCTTCTTCGATATCGCGCTCTTCCACCACCAGGCTCGGGGCGAAACGCACCACGTCCGGACCGGCCTGCAGAATCATCAGCCCTTCCGCGGAAGCGGCGTCCAGCACCTGCTTGGCCTTGCCCTTCCACGCCTCGTTGAGCACGCAACCGAGCAGCAGCCCCATGCCGCGCACCTGCTCGAACAGACCGAACTGCTTGCCGAGCGCCTCCAGGCGTTGCTTGAACTGCTGGTGCTTGACCTTCACGCCATCCAGGGTCTCGCGGGTATTGACGATGTCCAGCACCGCCTCGCCCACTGCACAGGCCAGCGGGTTGCCACCATAGGTGGTGCCGTGGGTACCGGGGGTAAAGTGCTTGGCCAGGTCGGTGGTGGTGAGCATGGCGGCGATGGGGAAGCCACCCCCCAGGCTCTTGGCGCTGGAGAGAATGTCCGGCACCACACCATAGTGCATGTAGGCGAACAGTTCGCCGCTGCGGCCCATGCCGCTCTGCACCTCGTCGAATACCAGCAGCGCGTTGTGCGCGTTGCACAGCTCACGGGCGCCTTCCAGGTAGGCTTTCTCGGCCGGCAGCACGCCGCCCTCGCCCTGGATCGGCTCGAGTACCACTGCGCAGGTCTTGCCGGAAATGGCCGCCTTCAGCGCCTCCAGATCGTTGTAGGGCACGTGGGTGATGCCCTGGATCTTCGGACCGAAGCCGTCGGAGTACTTTGGCTGGCCGCCGACGCTGACGGTGAACAGGGTACGGCCGTGGAAGCTGTTGAGCGCGGCGATGATCTCGTGCTTTTCCGGGCCGAAACGGTCATGCGCGACACGACGGGCCAGCTTGAACGCGGCCTCGTTGGCCTCGGCGCCGGAGTTGCAGAAGAACACGCGCTCGGCGAAGGTCGCATCGACCAGTTTCTTGCCCAGGCGCAGGGTCGGCTCGTTGGTGAACACGTTGGAGATGTGCCAGAGGGTGTTGGCCTGCTCGGTCAGCGCCGCGACCAGCGCCGGATGGCAGTGGCCAAGCACGTTGACGGCGATGCCGCCGGCGAAGTCGATCAGCTCTCGACCGCTCTGATCCCAGACTCGCGAACCGAGGCCACGCACGGGTACGAAGGCGGCAGGGGCGTAGTTGGGGACCATGTACTGGTCGAAATCGGCGCGTTGCACCGCATCGTGCTGAACAGACATCGAAACTCTCCTGAAGAAGGAAAACCAGCCTGCAGCGGACCACACGGAAGACCCGTCACGGCAGGGAATGCAAGGATTGTAGGGACTGATTCGGGGTCGGCATTGCCGCCATGCGACAACTTCTTACAGCGCCACCCCAGGTTTTTCGCGGGTTTTCGTCAAAGCGACAGAAACCGTCGGAAAGGCGCAGTTTAAACGCAGTTCGATACCAGAGCGCACGTCGACGGAAAAATTCTCCGCAGGCTGACTGGTCGGTATCGAAACACTGGCTTGGCTCGCCATGAAATCCGGGAGCGGCCAGAGATCGCACCCGGATGGCATCCGGGCTACATCCAGGCTGGCGCAGGAGCGGGCTCTGCTTGCGAACCGTAAGGAGTGAGGGGAACGCCGAGGCCTCGCGAGCAGTGCTCGCTAAAGCAGGAAGGATCAGCCGCGCTCGACCGGGGTGGAGGTCAGTTCGAAGGGGCTGTTGCTGCGCCGCTGGTTGCGATCGTCGCGCGGGGTGGCGCCGAAGAAGTTGCGGTAGGCACTGGAGAAATGCGGCCCGGAGGAGAAGCCGCAGGACAGGCCGATCTGGATGATCGACTTGCTGGTCTGCATCAGCAGCTGGCGCGCCTTGTTCAGGCGCAGCTCCAGGTAGTACTGGCTGGGCACGCGATTGAGGTACTGCTTGAAGATGCGCTCGAGCTGACGACGCGAGACGCACACATGCTGGGCAATCTCGTCGGTGGTCAGCGGCTCTTCGATATTGGCCTCCATCAGCAGCACCGCCTGGGTCAGCTTGGGATGGCTGGAGCCGAGGCGATTCTGCAGCGGAATGCGCTGACGCTCGCCGCCTTCGCGGATGCGCTCGACCACCAGCTCCTCGCTCACCGCCCCGGCCAGCTCGGCGCCGTGGTCGCGCGCCAGCAGCGCCAGCAGAAGATCGAGCACCGCCAGGCCGCCGCAGGCAGTCAGACGATCACGATCCCAGTCGAACAGATGGCTGGTGGCGATGACCTTGGGAAAGCGCTCGGCGAAATCGTCCTGCCAGCGCCAGTGCACCGCCGCGCGATAGCCATCGAGCAGGCCGAGCTGGGCCAGCGGATAGACCCCGGCGGACAGCCCGCCGATCACGCAGCCGGCACGCACCTGCTGCTTCAGCGCCGCAGCCAGCCCGGCAGAGACCTGCGCCGGCGGTGTGTCGGCGAGCAGGAACAGCTTGTCCAGCCCATCCAGATGCCCCGCCCAGGGCTCGCCCGGCAGGCGCCAGTCACCCGCCACCAGCGGCTCGGCCTGGAGGAAGACCAGCTCGTACACCACTTCAGGATGCACGCGCTGGGCGACACGCAGGGCTTCCTCGGCCAGGGACAGGGTCAGGGCCTTGGTACCGGGCCAGTAGAGGAAGCCAATTCGATGGGGGGTCATGAGTGCCTGTTCAAAGTCTGCTACGCGCCGGGCCAGCCGCCTTGCAGCGGACCCTGGACGCAGTCTAGTCGTTTCTTACTTGAGACTGCCGGAAAGAAACTGCTTGAGACGTTCGGATTGCGGATTGACCAGAACTTCCTTCGGGCAACCGCGCTCCTCCACCAGACCCTTGTGCAGGAACACCAGCTGGTTGGAGACCTCGCGGGCAAAGCCCATCTCGTGGGTCACCACCACCATGGTGCGGCCTTCGGTGGCCAGGTCCTGCATCACCTTGAGTACTTCGCCGACCAGTTCGGGGTCAAGGGCCGAGGTGGGCTCGTCGAACAGCATCACCTCCGGCTCCATGGCCAGGGCACGGGCGATGGCCACGCGCTGCTGCTCGCCGCCGGACATGTGCGCCGGATAGGCGTCCTTGCGATGCGCCACGCCGACCTTGGCCAGGTAGTGCTCGGCCTTGTCGCGGGCTTCGGCCTTGCTTACGCCGAGCACGTGCACCGGCGCTTCCATGACATTCTCCAGGGCGCTCATGTGCGACCACAGGTTGAAGTGCTGGAACACCATCGACAGGCGCGAGCGCATGCGCTGCAGCTGCTTGGCATCGGCGGCGCGCAGTGAACCGTCCTTGGCCGGCACCAGCTTCAGTTCTTCGCCGTTGAGCAGGATCTTGCCGGCATGCGGCTGTTCCAGCAGGTTGAGGCAACGCAGGAAGGTACTCTTGCCCGAGCCGCTGGAGCCGATGATGCTGATCACGTCGCCAGCCTTGGCTGCCATCGACACGCCCTTGATCACTTCATGGCTGCCGTAGCGCTTGTGCAGGTCCTGAACTTCTAGTTTGTACATGGTTGCGTTCTCTTGAATCGGCACGGGTCAGGTCTTGCGCGGGGCCATGTAGGCCAGCCAGCGACGCTCGGCCAGCTTGAACAGGCGCACCAGAATGAAGGTCAGCACCAGATAGAACAGGCCGGCGGTGATGAAGGCTTCGAAGGGCATGTAGTACTGCGAACTGACCGTACGCGCCGCCCCGGTGATGTCGATCAGGGTGACGATGGAGGCCAGCGAGGTGGTGTGCAGCATCATGATCACCTCGTTGCTGTACTGCGGCAGCGCGCGGCGCAGCGCCGACGGCAGCAGGATGCGACGATAGAGCTTGGCCCGCGACATGCCCATGGCCTTGGCCGCCTCGATCTCGCCATGGGGCGTGGCCTTGAGGCTGCCGGCAAGAATCTCTGCGGTGTAGGCGCTGGTGTTGATGGCGAAGGCCAGGCAGGCGCAGAAGGTGGCGCTGGAGAAATACGGCCACATGAAGCTGTCGCGAATGACGTCGAACTGGGCCAGCCCGTAGTAGATCAGAAACAGCTGCACCAGCATCGGCGTGCCGCGGATCACGTAGGTGTAGAGCCAGGCCGGGAAGTTGACCAGGGGCGACTTCGACACCCGCATCAGGGCCAGCGGCAGTGCCAGGCTGAGGCCAACGGCCAGGGAAATCAGCAGGATTTTCAGGGTGACCAGCACGCCACTGAAATACAGCGGCAGGTTCTCCCAGATCATTTGATAGTCGAAGATCATAGGTCAGCCGCCTTGGTACCTACCGAGTAACGCTTCTCGAGGAAACGCAGCGCCAGCAGCGACACGCTGGTCAGCACCAGATACAGCGCCGCCACCGCCAGATAGAAGGTGAACGGCTCGCGGGTCGCGTCAGCCGCGTTCTTGGCCTTGAACATCATGTCCTGCAGGCCGACCACCGAGATCAGCGCGGTGGCCTTGGTCAGCACCAGCCAGTTGTTGGTGAAGCCAGGAATGGCGAAACGGATCATCTGCGGCACGAGGATGCGGAAGAACACCTGCATCCCGCTCATGCCGTAGGCTGCACCGGCCTCGCCCTGCCCCTTGGGAATGGCCATGAAGGCGCCGCGGAAGGTCTCCGACAGGTAGGCGCCGAAGATGAAGCCCATGGTGAACACGCCGGCGACGAAGGGGTTGATGTCGATGTACTCGTCGTAGCCGAGCAGCGGCGCGACGCGGTTCACGATGTCCTGGCCGCCGTAGAAGATCAGCAGGATCAGCACCAGGTCGGGAATGCCGCGGATCACCGTGGCGTAGGCCTCGCCGAGCATCGCCAGCCACCTGACCGGCGACAGGCGAAAGGCCGCCCCGAGCAGACCGAGAAAGATCGCCACTGCCATCGACGTAAGCGCCAGAAGCAGGGTGAGCCAGGCACCATCGAGTATGGTCGAGCCATAGCCTTGAAGCATGCGCTAATACCTCGTCGGGCACCGCAGCGGCGCCGCATAGCACAATGAAAATTGCCGGGAGCAGGTTCGCTACCGCCCCGCGGCGCCCACCGGGCGACCGCCGGCAATGACGATCACAGAGCGCCGCAGGCGAGACGCCACGACGCCGTACAGCATGAACCAGTAAAAAGTGGCACCGCCCGTTGCGGAGTCAGCGCCACCCTTTCTGCCTACGAACGCTTACTCGCCGTAAACGTCGAAGTCGAAGTACTTGTCCTGCACTTCCTTGTATTTGCCGTTGGCGCGAATGGCCAGGATGGCGGCGCTGATCTTGTCGGCCAGCTCCTTGTCACCCTTGCGCACGGCAATGCCCTGACCTTCACCGAAATACTTCACATCGGTGAAGTCCGGGCCGGCGAAGGCAAAGCCCTTGCCGGCATCGGTCCTGAGGAAACCGTCGTCGATGTTCACCGAGTCGGCCAGGGTGGCATCCAGGCGACCGGACTGCAGATCGAGGAACACTTCGTTCTGCGAGCTGTAACGCACCACCTCGGCACCGGCCGGAGCGAAGACGTCGGTGGCGTAACGGTCATACACCGAGGAACGCTGCACGCCGATCTTCTTGCCCTTGAGGTCGACCAGCGGATCCTTGATCTCGCTGCCCGCCTTCATGGCCAGCTTGGCCGGCGTGGCGTAGTACTTGCCGGTGAAGTCCACGGATTTCTTGCGATCTTCGGTGATCGACATGGACGACAGCACGGCGTCGAACTTGCGCACCTTGAGCGCCGGAATCAGGCCATCGAACTCCTGCTCGATCCACTTGCACTCGACCTTCATCTCTTCGCACAGGGCGTTGCCGATGTCGTAGTCGAAACCGGCGATCTGGCCGTCCGGGGTCTTGAAGGCAAAGGGAGGATAGGCCGCCTCGATGCCGATACGCAGCGGCTTCTCGGCCATGGCCAGGGGCGACAACATGGACAGCGCCAGGGCGCCGAGCAGTGCGATCTTCTTCATTCTTTGCTCCTTCGAATTGGGTATGGCATCGATGGCAGTGAGGGCCCGGGCCTTTTATGGATTGTAGAAGCAGTCGTGCGCCGTCATGTGCGACAGGCGACGCAGGGCCTTGGCTGGGTGAGCGGCATTCTAGCGGCAGGCATTGAGGCGATATTTCCTCAATGCGACAACTAATTACAGAAGCGCAGGAAGCGCCAGGCGCGGATATTGACAGTCCGGCAAAGGGGTGATCAAGAAGAAAAAGATCAAACGGTAATCTACAGCAAGACTCAGGCCATACATCGCGAAAAGCCCATTCCATGGGCGTTAACGCGTCTCGGAAATTTCCCTGTCACCGCAAACGGCACCGCATCGGAGCGGCAACGTTCCCTAACCGCCCAATCGCGGTGCGCACTGTTACCGCATGCGCACCGAGCGGGACAGCGATGAACGCTGATGGGCCGGGAAGCGGCTCTAGCCCCCCACACGCAGGCTGAGACGCGCCGCCACCTGGTTTTCCTCGCGGCGATCGAGGCCCAGCTCCTCGACGCGAATGCCCTGCCCTTCCAGCAGCTCGATCCAGCGCAGCAACTGGGCGAAGGCAGCCGGCTGCAGGCTGACCTGCACTGCGCCCTGCCCTTCGCCATCCAGACGCTCGATCACCAGCCCCTGCTCCGCTGCCGAGGCCGTGACCAGGCCCTGCAGACGCGCCGGGTCGGGACTGCTGCGCGGCTGCAGGTCACGCCCGCGTACTTCCGGCGCCCTGCTCTGCAGGTAGGCATACAGGGCGCGCTGCTCCTCGAAGGCCGCCCGCGCCGCCTGGGCATGGCGCTGCGCCGGCTGCCACAGCAGCAGGTAGAACAACACCAGCAGAAGAAACAGGCTCAGCGCCAGCAGGGCCAGGCGGTCCCGGGCGGGCAAACCCTGCCAGCGCTGCGCCAGCGTCGAGCGCTGCCACTGCAGTTGCAGGTTCTGATTGAATTCACGCCACGACGCCATGCTCATCCTCCTATCACCAGGCGCGCGCTGACGCCATCCGCCTCACGGCTCGCCGAGCCCATCTGCACTGCCTGGCCGGCCTGCTCCAGGCGCTCGCGCAGGCGTTCCAGCTCGGCAAAGCCGGGCGCCTGAATCTGCAGCGCCATGTCGGCACGAATGGCGCTGTAGTCCAGTTGATTGATCTGCACCTGCGGTGCGCCATCGGCGTGCAGCGCATCGGCCACCTCCGCCAGCAGCTCCAGCACCAGGCTGTCGCCACCGCCCGTCTGCGCCAGATGCTGATCGAACTGCGCCCGCAGGTTGATCAGGTTGCGATCTTCGGGAAACAGCTGGCGATACAGCGCCTCGCTGGAGGCGGCATAGGCATCGGCCTCACGCTGCAGGTACCAGCCCTGAGCCAGATTGAAGCCCCACTGCAGCAGCAGGCACAGCGCCACGACCCCGGCCAGCGGGCGCCAGCGCTGCCAGCCTGCCCCCGCCTGCACCTGGGCGAACTCACCCTGCGCCAGGTCGACGCCCGCCCCCTGCCGCACCAGCCACTGGTGCGGCTGCTCCAGCAGGTGCACCTCGTCGACCGGCTCGGGCAACGCCTGCCCGGCCGGCGCACTGGCGATACGGGGAGAAGGGCAGCGTCCGGCCAGCGCCGACCAGTTCTCCGTCTGCAGGGCCAGCCGCCAGGGCACCTCACCGCCCAGCAACCAGCGCGAACCGAGCCAGAGCAGCTGACTGCCCTGCTGCGGCAGCAGATCGGCATCCACACGAATCGCCTGCGGCGGCTGCGCGGCGCAGAGCGCCAGGCACTCACGCAGCCAGTCGGCCCGCAGCGCATAGACGCGATGACGGCCATCGGCCATTTTCTCGCCCAGCGCCAGATGCATCAGCTCGACATCCTCGGCGAGCAGCTCTTCCACCGCAAATGGCAGCGCCTGGCGCAGCCAGCGCGCCTTCTGCGTCGGCAGCTGCACCGCGCAGGTGGTCACCGCCTCCACCGGCAGCACCAGCTCCCAGCTGGCGGGCAGCTCGCGCAAGGCCTCTGCCAGACTCAGGGCCTGGCTCTGCTCCGGTGTCACCCGCTGCACCGCGAGCTCCAGCGACAGAGCGTGACAGGCCTCCGGCGGCAGAAAGATCCATGACTGATTCATTGTTGCTGTTCCTCAACCGGCACCGGCGGTGCGCCAGACTGCCCCAGATCACGCGCCAGGATACTGACCCGGCCATCATTGCTGCGCTGCAACAGGCTGCGCAACACCACACGGCGTTCGCCGAGACTGACCTCACTGAACACCTCGAAAAACTGACTACCCACTGCCAGCCCCTGCACGGCCTGCTCGCCAAGGCCAGCCAGCGCCGGCTGCGCGGCGAAGGCCGCGGGGCTGGGAAAGCCCTCGCTGCCTCGCACGGCGATCAGCGATAGCGCCACATCCGGGGTAAGGCTGTCGGCCAGACTGGTAAGGACCATGGCACCGGCAGTATTGACGTTGAGCAGCACGTCGCCGGGCAAAGCACTGACGTAGGGCAGCAGGCGGCGATAATCGAGCTCGTCCATGTCCAACAGCAGGCGCAGTTCGCTCACGTCGGCCAGTTCGCGATTGGCGCTGCGATAGGGCGGCGTGGCCAGCAGGTACTGGTTGTCCTCGGCGCCGTTGCTGCCCTGCGGCTCGTTGTTGCTATCGAGCCAATCGACCAGGCGCTCGGCATAGGGCTTCTCGATCCCCAGGCGCAACATCAGGCGACGCAGACGCAGCAGCGCCAGCTCGTTGGGCTGGCCCTGGCGCACCAGGCTGTTGAGGTTGAAGCGCCCGCTGGGATCGACGATGCGCACGCGCAGCTCGCCACCTTCGTCCAGCGGGAAAGGCGGCAGCGGTCTGGCCCAGAGCTCGCCAAGGTGATCGACCGGCTGGCGCGGATCGCCCTGGCGCAGGTCGCGCTGGAGAATGGCCTTGGCCAGCGTCTCGCCACCCAGGGCGTACTGCCAGGCCTGGCTCACGTGCAGATGATTGGCGCTGCTGCGGATGGACAGCTGTTGGCGGGCGATCAATCCGGCGCAGACCACCGTCACCACGGCGACCACCAGCAGCACGGTGATCAACGCCACACCCCGTTGCCGCGTCATGTCTGCGGCTCCTCGGGCTCTTCGTTGGGGACCTCGGGCCCGCCGAGATTCTCCGGGGCGATATCCGGCAATCGCAGCAGACGGCGCAGCTCGCCGTGCCGTCGGTGCTGCAGGCGCAGCTCCACCGCCTTCGGCAGCCCGGTCAGCAGGCCATCGCCCGAAGCATTGGCCGGTGGCCAGTCGGCTTGCCACTGGCCGTCCTTGTCCAGGTAGCGCAGGCTCACGGACTGCACCCCATCCAGCGCCTGCTGCACCTGCGGCTGGCTGTCCTGAGCGCGGTCCAGCACGCGCCAGTAGCGGCGCTGCCAGCGCTCACCACTGAGCTGCCAGCGTACCCGTTGCAACTCGGCACGCGGCTGGCCCAGCGGGTTGCGCCAGCCGGAACGGGTCAGCTCCAGGGCGCTGGCGTCAGCCAGATCGCTGCGCAGTGCCGGCTGGGGATCGCCGAAACCGTCGCGAATCGGCCGCACCACCACCTGGCGCAGGTCGCGCTCGAAGGCCGCCATGGCCCGCGTCAGCTCGCGCAACTGCTGTTCATGGGCGCGTGTGGCGGCATCGGCACTGAGCACGCTGTCGAGCATGCGGTAGGTGGCCAATCCCAGCAGGGCGAAGATGGCGATGGCGATCAATAGCTCGAGCAGGGTGAAGCCGCGCATCGCCCGGCCGCTTGACGCGCGACCACTTTGCTCACGAAGACGCTCGCCGCTACGGCTCATGGCGCCCCCAGAAAACCGCTGAGACTGACCACGGCCCGCTCGCGCAGATCGCCGCTGACGCCGCGTTGCTCGGCGGCGACCCACAGGGTCACGCGACGCATGGCCGGCTCGCTGGTGGCCTGGATCTCGCTCTGCCACAGCCAGCGCCGCCCGGCGAAATCCACCTGGCCCTGGTCGCGGCCATCGGCGGGCGGCGTCTCGGCCAGTTGCAGCTCCACCAGCTGATTGTCGGCCACCCACATGGCCAGGGTGCGCTCCTCCAGCTGCGCGGCCGTTCTGACGCTGCGCGCGCTGGCGGTGAGCACGCTGGCGGCGACCAGGGCGAAGATGGCCAGTGCCACCAGCACCTCGAGCAGGGTGAAACCGCGGGCGTGTTTCATCCGGCCCGTCCCGTCGGCAATTCCTCCAGACGCGGCAGCGCGAAACCGTCACTGGACAGCTGCAGGCGCAAGCCATCGCGGCGGCGCTCGGCCAGACGCAGACGAAAGGGGGTGAGCTCGCCGCTGGAGAGAATCAGCAGTTGCGGCGCCGCGGCCGAGCCAGTGGTGGTCGGCAGGTTCAGGGCCTCCCCTTCCACTTCGAACTGCAGCTCGGCCCACTCCGGCAGGCGATGGGCCTGCCGGTCGAGCGTCTGCCATTCGCCGCGCTGCGGATCGTAGCGCAGCACGCGATAGCCCTCGCGGGTAAAGCTCAGGCCGTACTCGCGATTGTCCAGCACCGCCTCCTCGCTGAGCACGCCGATCAACCCGCTCAGGCGCTCCGCCTCGCTGCGCAGCTCGCGCCCAGGCCCGGCAACGCCGCTGCTGAGCACAGCCAGGCCGATCAAGCTGCCGAGGATGACCAACACCACCAGCAGCTCGATCAGGGTAAAACCGCGCTGGGCAGAGCCGTGCCTGCGTCCGAAGGATGCCGCCGCGGGCATGATGGGGTCAGAGATCCCAGTTGCCGATATCGGCATTCAGATCGCTGCCGCCCTGCTTGCCATCGGCGCCGAGCGAATACAGGTCGTAGGCACCGCGGGTGCCCGGTGCCAGGTACTGGTATGGGTTGCCCCAGGGATCGATGGGCAGACGCTTGAGATAACCGTCCTTGTTCCAGTTCTTCGCCGGCGGATTGCCGCCCGGCTTGCTCACCAGCGCCTCCAGCCCCTGCTGGGTGCTGGGGTAGTTGTGGTTGTCGAGCTTGTACATGTCCAGCGCCGCGCCGATGGCACGAATATCGTTCTGCGCTGCCGTGACCTTGGCCTGATCCGGCCGGCTCATCACCTGCGGCACCACCAGCGCCGCCAGAATGCCGAGGATGACCACCACCACCATGATCTCGATCAGGGTGAAACCCGCCTGACGTTTACTCACCTGTTATCCCACCATTTGGTTCAACGAAAGAATCGGCAGCAGGATGGCCAGTACGATGACCAGCACCACCGCCCCCATGAATACCAGCATGAACGGTTCGAACAATCCGACCAGCAGGGCGATCTGCGCGCTCAGGTCGTTTTCCTGGTTCTTCGCCGTGCGTGCCAGCATCTGGTCCAGCTCGCCGGAGCGCTCGCCGCTGGCGATCATGTGCAGCATCATCGGCGGAAACTGCCCGGTGGCCTCCAGCGAGCGGGTCAGACTGCCGCCCTCTCGCACCTTCTGCGCAGCCACCAGCACCTCGCCACGAATCACCCGGTTGCCGATCACCTCGCCGGCGATTGCCAGCGCCTCGACCAGCGGCACGCCGCTGCGCGTGAGGATCGCCAGGGTGGACGCGAAACGTGCGCAGTCCGTGGCACGGCCCAGACGGCCGAGCAGCGGCACGCGCAGCAAAAAGGCATGCCAGCGCAGGCGCATCGCCTCATCGCGCAGCGCCGCGCGCAGCGCGATGATCGCCAGCGCCAGCACCACCACGGCCACCAGCCCCCAGGCCTTGACCCAGTCGCTCACGGCGATCAGCACGCGGGTCAGGGTCGGCAGGGTCTGCCCGGAATCGACGAAGACCTTGACCACGTCCGGCACCACGTAACCCAGCAGAAAGCCGACGATCAGCAAGGATGCGCACATCAGGATCAAGGGATACAGCAGCGCCAGCTGGACCTTCTGCCGCGACTGCTGGCGCTGCTCGGTGTAATCGGCCAGCTGTTCCAGCACCGGCCCGAGATGCCCGGCATGCTCGCCCGCCGCCACCGTGGCGCGGTAGAGCTCGGGAAAGGCGGCGGGAAACTCGCGCAGACTGCCGGCCAGGCTGTGACCTTCCAGCACGCGTGCGCGCACCGCCAGCAGCATTCCCTGAATACGGGCGTTGGTCGACTGCGCAGCCGCGGCGCGCAGCGCCTCCTCGATGGGCAGGGCCGCCTGCACCAGGGTGGCCAG
>NZ_JAODYT010000052.1:0-31060 GCF_029834875.1 Pseudomonas sp. GD04158
GAGCCCGGTATGGCGCCAGGTGATCGCCGATATCATGGGCACGCCGCTGGTCTGCCCGCAGCACACCGAAGCCGCCGCGCTGGGCGCCGCGATCCAGGCCGCCTGGTGCCTGACGCCCGCTGCGGATCGCCAGGCGCAGCTGGCCGAACTGTGCGAGCGTTGCGTACAGCTCGATGCCAGCACCCAGACGCAACCGGACCCGGCGCGCACGGCGCAGTACGAGGCGGTCTATCAACGCTACCGCGAGCAGGTCGGCCGGCTCGCCGAAAACACACCGGCGTGAGAACGCCACGACGCTAGAGGAGACGTCTATGTACCTGGTCTGTGGCGAAGCGCTGTTCGACGTGTTCATCCAGAGCGACGGCGCGCGCAGTAACGAACTGGCCTTCAAGGCCATCGCCGGCGGTTCGCCGTTCAATGTGGCGCTCGGCCTGAGACGCCTGGGCAGTGATGCGGCGCTGTTTACCGGGATCTCCTCGGACAGCCTCGGCCAGCGCCTGCGCCAGGTGCTGCGTGACGAGGGCGTGAGCGATGCCTACCTGATCGCCAGCGATGCGCCGACCACCCTGGCCATGGTCGGCCTGGACGCGGCCGGTTCGCCGCACTACAGCTTCCGTGGCGAGTGCTGCGCCGACCGCCAGCTGCGCGCCGAGCACCTGCCGACCCTGGATGCGCGGGTACGTGGCCTGCATGTCGGCTCCTTCTCCCTGGTGGTGGAGCCGGTGGCCGAGACGCTGCTGACGCTGGTGCAGCGCGAGCATCAGCAACGCCTGATCAGCCTCGATCCCAACGTGCGTCTCGGCCCCGCGCCGGATATCGCCCGCTGGCGCGAGCGCGTCGAGACCTTCGCCGGCTATGCCCATCTGATCAAGGTCAGCGAGGAAGACCTGCAGTTGCTCTATCCCGAGCGCGACCCGCAGCAGGTCGCAGTGGGCTGGCTTAACGCGCGCTGCCAACTGGTGTTCCTCACCAAGGGCAGCAAAGGCGCCAGCGTCCATAGCCGCCACGGCCACTGGTCGGCGCCGGCGATGGCCGTAGCCACCCGCGACACCGTCGGCGCCGGTGATACCTTCCAGGCCGCGCTGCTCAGCTACCTGGCCCGCCACGAGCTGGACAGCCCCGAGGCGCTGGCGACGCTGAGCCACGAGCAGATCGACGCCATGTTGCACCTGGCCATCGAGGCTGCCGCGCAGACCTGCGCCCGGGTCGGGCCCGACCTGCCCTACCTGCACGAGCTGGAGCGGCAAAGCGCGCGCTGACCCCACCGCACTCCGCCCTGGGCAGCGGGCGACGAAGGGCCTGTGCCTGCGCCAGAACCAATTGGCTGCAGCTGCAGGTTGTCGCCCAGCCCGCCGGAGGCGACACTCGGCATGTGACTCGCCCGGCACTGGCGCTGTCGCCATAGCAGCGTCTTTTCAGGTTCACAGAGGTTCAGGGCATGCCTTACAAACACCAGGTCATTCCGCTTCAGGCTCACGAGGGCAACGAAACCGCCGAGCAGGCGCTGCAGAGCATCGTCGAGGGCTTCAAGCGCTTTCGCAACGAGGTGTTCCCGCAGCAGGAAGAGCTGTTCAAGAAGCTCGCCACCGCACAGAACCCGCGCGCCATGTTCATCACCTGCGCCGATTCGCGCGTGGTGCCGGAGCTGATCACCCAGAGCTCCCCGGGCGACCTGTTCGTCAACCGCAACGTCGGCAACGTGGTACCGCCCTACGGCCAGATGATGGGTGGCGTGTCCACCGCCATCGAGTACGCGGTGATGGCCCTGGGCGTGCAGCACATCGTCATCTGCGGCCATTCCGACTGCGGCGCGATGAAGGCGGTGCTCAATCCGGCCTCGCTGGAAACCATGCCCACGGTCAAGGCCTGGCTGCGCCATGCCGAAGTGGCGCGCACCGTGGTGGCGGAGAACTGCAGTTGCGGCAACGACCAGGAAACCCTCGCCGTGCTGACCGAGGAAAACGTGGTGGCGCAGCTCGACCACCTGCGCACCCACCCGTCGGTGGCGGCCAAGCTGGCGCGCGGCCAACTGTTCATCCACGGCTGGGTGTACGACATCGAAACCAGTCAGATCCGGGCCTACGACGCCGAGCTGGGCAGCTTCCTGCCGCTCGATGGCGACAAGGTGCCGATGGCCACCCCGCGCGCGCGCTACCCGCAGGACTGAGCGCCGCGCGCCTCGCCCCTCTGCGGCAGGTGACCGAACCGAGGGGCCGCCGGGTGCGCATAGCGCACCCTACCGGGGCCCCGTCAGAACTTCTCCCCACGCAGCACTTCCACCTGCGCCAGGTAGCAGACCATGGCGAAGTGGTCGTAGTAGCGCACCTGCAGATGCTCGGCGATGCGCTCGGCCAGCTCGCGGTTGCAGATGATTTCCAGGCGGATATTGCCCTCGGTGTCCCAGCCGGCGCTGCGCACGCCACGGTGGCCACGGCCGCGGGCGTCGGAAATGGTCCAGCCGGGCGCGCCCAGCGTTTCCAGATCGGCCAGCAGACGCTTCTCCAGCGCCGCCTCGCAGATCACGGTGAGCAGGGTGCGGTTATGTGCGTTCATCTCAGAACCCCCAGGCAATCAGTCGTTCGGCCAGCGCCAGGTACAGCGGAATGCCGATCAGAATATTGAAGGGGAAGGTTATCCCCAGCGAGGCCGTGAGCGACAGCGACGGATTGGCCTCGGGCAGGGCCAGGCGCATGGCCGCCGGCACCGCGATGTAGGAGGCCGAGGCAGCCAGGGTGGCGAGCATCGCCGTGCCGCCCAGGCTCAGCCCCATGAAGCGCGCCAGCAGGGCGCCGATCAGCGCACCGAGCAGCGGCATCAGCAGGGCGAAGCCGGCCAGGCGCAGGCCGAACTGCTTCAGCGCACCGAGCTGACCGGAGGCGATCAGGCCCATCTCCAGCAGGAAGAACGCCAGCACCGGCTTGAACATGCTGGTGTACAGCGGCTCCAGCGGCTTGATCGCCTCCTTGCCGGCGATGGCGCCGATCACCAGGCCGCCGAGCAGCAGCATGATGCTCTTGCCGAGGAAGATCTCGCGGCCCAGCTCGCCCCAGTGGGTGTCGCGCGCAATGCCCTTGGCCAGGACGATGCCGACCAGGATCGCCGGAATCTCAAGGATGGCGACGAACAGCGGCATGTAGCTCTCGAACTCGATGCCCTTGGCCAGCATGTAAGCCACCACCACGGCGAAGGTACCGGCGCTGACCGAGCCGTAGTGCGCCGCCACCGCCGCGGCGTTGACGCGGTCGAAACGCAGGCCGCGCAGCAGGACGAACGCCAGGATCGGCAGCAGCACGCCGAGCGCCAGCACCAGTGCCGACTGACCGAGCAGCTGCAGGCTGGCCTGCTGCGCCAGCTCCACGCCGCCGTGCAGACCGATGGCCAGCAGGAGGATGATCGACAGCGTCTCGTACAGCGCCGCCGGCAGCTTCAGCTCGCTCTTGAGCAACCCGGCGACCAGGCCGAAGACGAAAAACAGCACTACCGGATCCAGACCCACTTGAGCTCCTCCCCCAACCTCGTAGGGTGCGCTGCGCGCACCAGTCACTCTATTCGCCCCTCTCGGTGCGCATGGCGCACCCTACCCGGACGACCACACGCACGCAAAGGAAAAGGCCATGCCCCAGCAGGGCGGTGCTGATCACCCTGCCTTGCCTCGCCATTGGCGCGACACTGGGGCATGGCCGGAAAGCTTAGCCGGCACAACTGGCGGCCAGTCAAAAAAAGGGAGCCTTGCGGCCCCCGGGACAAAGATGCGCCGTAGCGCGGAATAAAAAAGGAGCCCGGGTTATGCCCCGTCAAACTTGCCCATCCAACAGGTCGGGCTCCTGAGGTTAACCTTCGATTTCCACCAGCACTTCGCCCGGATTGACGCGGTCGCCCTTGGCCACGTGAACGGCCTTGACGGTACCGGCGATCGGCGCCTGCACTTCGGTTTCCATCTTCATCGCTTCGGTGATCAGCACGGCCTGGCCGGCCTTGACCGCATCACCTTCCTTGACCAGTACATCGACGATGTTGCCCGGCATGGTGGTGGACACGTCGCCCGGCGCGCTGGCCTGCTTGCGCTTGCCGCCACTGCCGGCAACGAACTCGTTGAGCGGCTCGAACACCACCTCTTCCGGCATGCCGTCGATGGAGAGGTAGAAGTGGCGCTTGCCATCGCCCTTGACGCCGACACCGGTGATGTCGACGCGGTAGCTCTCGCCATGCACGTCCACCACGAACTCGGTGGGCACGCCTTCACCCCCCACCGGCGCGGCGCCGCCGACCTGCGGCATGGGCAGCAGGGCCTCGGGCTTGAGGGTGCCGGCGGCACGCTCCTCGAGGAACTTGCGGCCGATGTCGGGGAACATGGCGAAGGTCAGCACGTCCTCTTCGGACTTGGCCAGGCTGCCGATCTCCTCGCGCAGCTTGGCCATCTCCGGCTTGAGCAGGTCGGCTGGGCGCCCTTCGATCACTTCCTCGTTACCGATGGCGCGCTTGCGCAGCTCGTCATTGACCTTGCCCGGCGCCTTGCCGTAACGCCCTTGCAGGTACAGCTTCACCTCGTTGGTGATGGTCTTGTAGCGCTCGCCGGCGAGCACGTTGAAGAAGGCCTGGGTGCCGACGATCTGCGAAGTGGGCGTCACCAGCGGCGGGTAGCCGAGGTCGGCGCGCACCCGCGGAATCTCTTCCAGCACTTCGCCCATGCGATTGAGGGCGCCCTGCTCCTTCAACTGGTTGGCCAGGTTGGAAATCATCCCGCCCGGTACCTGATTGACCTGCACGCGTGTGTCGACGCCGGTGAATTCGCTCTCGAACTGGTGGTACTTCTTGCGCACGGCATGGAAGTACAGGCCGATCTCCTGGATCAGTTCCAGGTCCAGGCCGGTGTCGTAGGGCGTGCCACGCAGCGCCGCGACCATGGATTCGGTACCCGGATGGCTGGTGCCCCAGGCCATGCTGGAGATGGCGGTGTCGATGCGGTCGGCGCCGTTTTCCACGGCCTTGAGCTGGCACATGCTGGCCACGCCGGCGGTGTCGTGCGAGTGCACCACCACTTCCAGCGGCAGGGCGTCTTTCAGCGCCCTGACCAGATCGCCGGTAGCGTAGGGGGTGAGCAGACCGGCCATGTCCTTGATGGCGATGGAATCCACCCCCATGGCGGCCATCTGCTTGGCCTGCTCGACGAAGGCGTCGATGGTGTGCACCGGGCTGGTGGTGTAGGCGATGGTGCCCTGGGCGTGCTTGCCGGCGGCCTTCACCGCCTCGATGGACACGCGCAGGTTACGCACGTCGTTCATCGCATCGAAGATGCGGAACACGTCGATGCCGTTGACCGCGGCCTTGGCCACGAAGGCGCGCACCACGTCATCGCTGTAGTGGCGGTAGCCGAGCAGGTTCTGCCCACGCAGGAGCATCTGCAGGCGGGTGTTGGGCAGCGCCGCCTTGAGCTGGCGCAGGCGCTCCCACGGGTCTTCCTTGAGAAAGCGCACGCAGGCGTCGAAGGTGGCGCCGCCCCAGACTTCCAGCGACCAGTAGCCGACGCGGTCGAGCTTGTCGCAGATCGGCAGCATGTCCTCGGTGCGCATGCGGGTCGCCAGCAGCGACTGATGGGCGTCGCGCAGGATGGTGTCGGTGACGGTAACTTTCTTGCTCATGTTCTGAGTCCTTCCCCTACAGGCCGGCGTGGGCCGCGATGGCGGTGGCGATGGCGATGGCCAGGTGCGACGGGTTGCGCTTGATCGAGTACTGGGTCAGCTCCGGATGGCTCTCGACGAAGCTGGTGTTGAACTGGCCGCTGCGAAACTCCGGGTTGCGCAGGATTTCCTGGTAATAGGGCGCGGTGGTGCGCACGCCCTGCACGCGCATGTCGTCCAGCGCGCGCAGGCCGCGGTCCATCGCCTCTTCCCAGGTCAGTGCCCAGACGATCAGCTTCAGGCACATCGAATCGTAGTAGGGCGGAATGGTGTAGCCGGTGTAGATCGCCGTGTCGGTCCGCACGCCGGGGCCGCCGGGGGCGTAGTAGCGGGTGATTTTGCCGAAGGACGGCAGAAAGTTGTTCTTCGGGTCCTCGGCGTTGATGCGGAACTGCAGGGCATAACCACGGTGGATGATGTCTTCCTGCTTGATCGACAGCGGCTGACCGCTGGCGATGCGAATCTGCTCGCGGACGATGTCGATGCCGGTGATTTCCTCGGTGATGGTGTGCTCCACCTGCACCCGGGTGTTCATCTCCATGAAGTACACCTCGCCCTCGGCGAGCAGGAACTCCACGGTGCCGGCGTTCTCGTAGCCCACCGCCTGCGCGGCGCGCACCGCCAGGTCGCCGATATAGGCGCGCTGCTCAGGGGTCAGCTGCGGGCTGGGGGCGATCTCGATCAGCTTCTGGTTGCGGCGCTGGATCGAGCAGTCGCGCTCGTACAGGTGCACGGTGTTGCCGAAGCTGTCGGCCAGCACCTGCGCCTCGATGTGCTTGGGATTGACGATGCACTTCTCCAGGAAGACTTCCGCGCTGCCGAAGGCCTTGGTCGCCTCGGAGATCACCCGCGGATAGGCCTGCTCCAGGTCCTCGCGGCTGTTGCAGCGGCGAATGCCGCGGCCGCCGCCGCCGGAGGTGGCCTTGAGCATCACCGGGTAGCCGATGCGGTCGGCTTCGCGCAGCGCCTCGTCGAGATCGGCGACGTTGCCTTCGGTACCCGGGGTGACCGGCACGCCGGCCTTGATCATGCTGCGCCGCGCCTCGGTCTTGTCGCCCATGCGGCGAATCACCTCGGCCGACGGCCCGATAAACTTGACCCCACGTTCGGCGCAGATCTCCGCCAGTTCGGCGTTCTCGGAGAGAAAACCGTAGCCGGGATGGAGGGCGTCGCAGCCGGTTTCCACGGCCAGATTGACCAGCTTACGCGGGTTCAGGTAGCCGGCCAGGGGGTCGTCGCCGATGCTGTGCGCCTCGTCGGCGCGCTTGACGTGCAGGGCGTGGCGGTCCGCCTCGGAATAGATGGCCACCGAGCGAATGCCCATTTCGGCACAGGCCCGCACGATACGGACGGCAATTTCACCACGGTTGGCGATCAGGATCTTCTTGATCACGGTTCAATCCTCAGCACAGGGCTGTCAGGGGCTGCGGCCAGTAAGGCGAACGCCCGATTAAGCTAGCCGGGTATACGAATTAACCAAAATCAATAATTATTAGATCATGCATAAGTAATTACTTATGTATTGATCAAACGAGGACCTCACGCATGCGTAAAACCCTGCTGCGCATGACCCTGCGCCAGCTTCAGGTATTCCGCGCCGTGTGCGAACACGGCTCCTACAGCCGCGCCGCAGACGAAATGGCGCTGACCCAGCCGGCGGTCAGCCTGCAGATCCGCCAGCTGGAGGAGCTGGTCGGCCAGCCGCTGTTCGAATACGTCGGCAAGAAGCTCTACCTGACCGAGGCGGCCGAAGCGCTCAGGCGCGCCAGCAGCGATATCTTCGGCCGCCTGGAGAGCCTGGACATGCAGCTGTCGGACCTGCAGGGCTCGCTGCAGGGGCAGCTCAACCTGTGCGTGGAATCCAGCGCGAAGTACTTCGTACCTCACCTGTTCGCCGAATTTCGCCGCCATTACCCCGAAGTCAGCCTGAACCTCACTGTGGTCAATCACGCCCTGGTGGTGCGCCGCCTGACCCTGAGCCGCGACGACCTGATGATCATGAGCCAGGTGCCACAGGACATGGCGCTGGACTTCATGCCCTTTCTCAACAACCCCATCGTGGCCGTGGCGGCGCCGGATCATCCGCTGTGTTCGCAGCAGACGCTGCAGCTGCAGGATCTGACCGCCCATGCGCTGCTGATCCGCGAGAGCGGCTCGGGCACCCGCCGCGCCTGCGAGGAGTACTGCAACCAGAAGCGCGCCCACTTTGCCCAGACGCTGGAGATCGGCTCGCTGGATGCCCAGCGCGAGGCAGCGATCGCCGGGCTCGGCCTGGCCCTGCTGCCGCGCCATGCGGTACGCCTGGAGCTGGAGCACGGCCTGCTGCGCGAGCTGCCGGTGGCGGAGCTGCCACTGCAGCGCAGCTGGTGCGTGGTAAATATCCGCGGACGGCGCCTGTCGCCAGTGGCGCAGGCCTTCGTCGATTTCATCCGCAGCGAGCGCCCGACCATCGTCCGCCTGGCCGAGCGTTTCGCAGGATCGGGCAAGAATCTCGCAGGATCGGCCTAACCCTCCTTTACTGGCATAGGGGACATTGGCGATCTGCATAGCCTTTTTCCGCTCGCCCCACGAACTTGCCGGGAGACCCTCATGCTGTCGGGAACCAGCGCCCTGCTGGGCGCCATCGCCGCCGTCGAACGCGAACAGGGCCAGGCCGTGCTCGCCACGGTGGTCAAGGTGGAGGGCTCGGCCTACCGTCGCCCCGGTGCACGGATGCTGATTCCGCTGTACGGCGGCACCGTGGGCACCATCAGTGGCGGCTGCCTGGAATCCGAGGTGGCGAAGAAGGCCTGGTGGCTGACCGACAGCGGCGAGCCGGTGATTCGCCGCTACAGCACGGCCACCCAGGACGACGATGACGACCAGGACGCCGCTCTGACCTTTGGCCTCGGCTGCAACGGCACCGTGCACGTGCTGCTGCAACGCCACAGCGCGGAAAAACCGCTGGCGGTGCTCGAGCTGCTGCGCCAGGTGCGCGAGAGTGGCCGGGCCGGCGTGCAGGCCACGGTGATCTCCAGCTATCGCAACGCCCGCGTCCGGGTTGGTGACCATCTGCTGCTGTACCCGGATGGCAGCGAGCGCGCGCGCCTGCTCGATCCGGCGCTGGATGCCCAGGTGCGCGCGGCCATGGCCGAAACCCTGGCCCGGGAACGCTCGACGCTGCGCAGCTACCGCGACGCCCGTGGCGACGTGGAAGTGTTCTGCGAATACCTGGCGCCGCAGCGGCGCCTGGTGATCTTCGGCGCCGGGCATGACGCCCAGCCACTGGTGCATATGGCCAAGCTGCTGGACTGGCATGTCACCGTCGTGGACGGCCGCGCCCATTTCGCCCGCGCCGAGCGCTTCCCCGAGGCCGACGCGGTGCTGCAGGTCGACACCGGCTCGCCCTACGCCCTGCAAGCCCTTACCGACGGCGCGCTGGTGGCGGTGATGAGCCACAGCTACAGCCAGGACCGTCACTGGCTGGGCGCTGTGCTGCAGGGCACGCCGGTGTATATAGGTCAGCTGGGGCCCCGCGAGCGCACCGAACGCCTGCTCGGCGAGATTCGCGCGCAGGGCGGCGAGCTGACGGCGCTGCAGCGCCTGCACTACCCCATCGGCCTGGATATCGGCGGCGACACGCCGGAAAGCGTGGCCACGGCGATCCTCGCCGAAATGACCGCAGCGCTGAACCAGCGCGACGGGGGCATGCTCAAGCATCGCCAGGCGGCGATCCATGCACCCACCCCGCAAGACGCCAGCGAGATCGAAACAGCGACCAGACTGAACGCGTCCTGAGCCCCATCGAGGCCACAGACTCGTAGGGTGCGCCGGGCGGCGATCCGCTTCAGCCCACCACGGCTGGTGGGCTAAAGCCCACCCTACATGCTCTTACCTGCCACAACACACCGTAGCCCGGATGCCATCCGGGAAAACCAGCCCCCATAAACGAGAACGCCCGGGATTACCCCGGGCGTTCGTGCTTCCAGTATCGGACGTCAGGCCTTGATCTGCGCCGGGAACGGCAACTTGCGCAGACGTACGCCGGTGGCGGCGAACAGCGCATTGGCCAGCGCCGGTGCCAGCGGCGGCACGCCCGGCTCACCGACACCGGTCGGGTTCTCCGCGGACGGCACGATATGCACCTCCACCTTGGGCATCTCGTTCATGCGCAGCACCTGGAAGTCATGGAAGTTCGATTGCTCGATCCGTCCTTCCTTCAGGGTGATCGCACTGTGCCGAGCGGCCGCCAGAGCGAAGCCGATTCCGCCTTCCATCTGCGCGCGGATCACATCCGGGTTGATGGCGATGCCGCAGTCCACCGCGCACACCACGCGATCCAGCCGGTAGCTGCCATCGGCCTTGACCGTCACCTCGGCGACCTGCGCCACGAAGGAGCCGAAGGATTCGTGCACGGCGATACCGCGCCCGCGCTTCTCACCCTCGGCGCCGGCGGCCAGTGGCTTGTCCCAGCCGGCCTGCTTGGCGGCCAGCTCCAGCACGCCACGGTGACGCGGCTGGCTGTCCAGCAGCGCATGACGGAAAGCGTAAGGATCCTGGCCCGCGGCCACGGCCGCCTCGTCGATCATGGTCTCGGCGACGTAACCGGTGTGGGTATGGCCCACCGAGCGCCACCACAGCACCGGCACCTTGATATTGGTCGGCGTGCTCAGCTCCACCTGCAGGTTGGGCACCGTATAGGCCAGGTTGGACAGGCCCTCGACCGAGGTATGGTCGATGCCGTCCTTGATCATGAAGGGCTCCATCGAAGTACCGGCCATGATCGACTGCCCGACGATGCGGTTGTGCCAGGCCTGCAGCTTGCCGCCCTGGTCCAGGCCGATACGTACGCGGTGCAGATACAGCGGCCGGAAGTAACCGCCACGGGTATCGTCCTCGCGCGTCCAGACCATCTTCACCGGCGCATCGACGCCCTTGTCACGCGCGGCCTTGGCGATGGCCACCGCCTCCAGCAGGTAGTCCGACACCGAACCGGCGCGGCGACCAAAGCTGCCGCCGGCATACAGCTGGGTCAGCGACACCTGCTCCGGCGCCAGGCCCAGGTAGCCGCTGATGATGGCCTGGTCGACGGTCTGGAACTGCTCGCCGTTCCAGATCTCGCAGCGCTCGTCGGACAGCTTCACCAGGCAGTTCATCGGCTCCATCGCCGCATGGGCCAGGTAGGGGAATTCGTACTCGGCCTCGACGGTTTTCGCCGCCTGCGCCAACGCCGCATCGGCATCGCCCTTGCTCGCGGCGGGAAGACCCGGCTGACCTGCGCTCTCGCGGTACTGGGCGAAAATCTCCTCGCTGCCGAGGGTGAAGGCCTGGGTCTCGTCCCACTCGATCACCAGCGCGTCACGGCCCTGGCGCGCCGCCCAGGTGTTGTTCGCCAGCACGGCGACGCCCGAGCGGCCGTGGGGCAGGTCGCGAAACTCCACCACCTCGACCACGTCGCGCACCGCCTTGGCCTTGCTGCTGTCCACCTTGCGCGGCACGCCGCCAAAACGCGGCGGGTAGGCGACCATGGCCACCAGCATGCCCGGCAGCTTGAAGTCCTGGGTGAACACGGCGCTGCCGTCGGTCTTGTCCAGGCTGTCCTTGCGCCGCAGATCGCGCTTGCCGATCAGCTTGAAGTCCCTGGGATCCTTGAGCTGCACCTGCTCCGGTACCGGCAGTTGCGCAGCTGCCTCGACCAGCTCACCGAAACCGGCACTGCGACCTGAACCGGCGTGGCTGACCACGCCCTGACTGACGCTGATCTCGCTGGCCGGCACACCCCAGCGCTGCGCAGCCGCCGCCACCAGCATGGCCTTGGCGGTGGCGCCGGCGTTACGCATCTGCTCCCAGGAGTTGGCCATGGCGGTGCTGCCGCCGGTGCCCTGCATCGGCCCGAAGGCGAGGTTGTTGTAGCGCTTGGCATCGGCCGGCGCGCCTTCGACGCGCACCTGGTTCCAGTCGGCATCCAGCTCCTCGGCCAGTAGCGTGGCCAGGCCGGTGTAGCTGCCCTGGCCCATCTCCAGGTGTTTGGCCAGCACGGTCACCGTGCCATCGAGGTCGATGCGCACGAAGGCGTTCGGCTCCAGCGGGCCACCTGCCGCCAGTGCATCCATGCCGCGCAGCAGCGGCGCGAAAAAGATGCCCAGGGCCAGGCCGCCGGCGCCCTTGAGCAGGCTGCGACGGCTGACGTTGAGGATGCCGCGAGTGGCACCATCGGGGGTTTCGATCTTGCCCATGTTCATGCGCCTCCTCAGGCCAGCTTGCCGGCAGCGTCGTGAATGGCGGCGCGAATCCGCACATAGGTGGCGCAGCGGCAGATGTTGCCGCTCATGGCCGCGTCGATATCGGCGTCGCTCGGTGCCTTGTTGCCGCTGAGCAGCGCCGTGGCGGCCATGATCTGCCCGGACTGGCAGTAGCCGCATTGCACCACGTCGAGCTGGCGCCAGGCCTCCTGGACCACCTTGCCCACGGCGTCTTCGCCGACCGCCTCGATGGTGGTGATGCGCTTGCCCACCAGCGCCGATACCGGGGTCACGCAGGAGCGGGTCGGCTGGCCGTCGACGTTCACCGTGCAGGCGCCGCACAGCGCCATGCCACAGCCGTACTTGGTGCCGGTGAGGTTGGCCACGTCACGCAGGGCCCAGAGCAGCGGCATATCGCCCGCCACGTCCAGTTCATGGTCCTGGCCGTTGAGATTCAGGGTAATCATGGTCTGCCCACCTTGTTCTGATGGTGTCTGAGTGGTTCCGGGCGCAAGGGCCGGACCGTCACTCTAGTGGGCGGAAAAGGCGCTGTCGCCGGCCGCCCTGCAGATCGGCAGAACCGGGCAATAAGTTCGCAGAATCGGGCAAGCGCGCCGCCCAGCCCATGGCGAGACGTCGCCGCAGGTCAGGCCGCCGTGCGCTCGTCGCGGCCGGCCGCCAGCAGGTAGCCGGCGGGAATCAGCTCGGGGTAATCGGCCAGTTCGCGCTGCAGCTGGCACTGTTCGGCGTAATTCTCGATGGCCCGGCGATAGGCCATGCGCCGCTGGTCCTGCAGTTTGCGCCGGGTCTTGGCGTCGGTGGGGGTGTGCAGTTGCGCGTCATCGAAGATACGAGGCATCTCGGTTCTCCCGGAACGAGGACTGGAGGCCTCAGCATGGTCCGGGCAGATGACGCTTTGAGGGCGAGAAGATGAACAGGCGGTGAAACCGCCTGCACTCAATCCTCGCTATTGCGCAGCGACTTGGGCGACAGGCGCAGGCTGCGCAGGCTGCGCTTGACGCTCTTGAGGTGGTTGACCAGGCTCGGCCCGCGCGCCATGGCCACGCCCATGGCCAGCACGTCGATCACCACCAGGTGGGCGATGCGCGAAGTCAGCGGAGTGTAGATCTCGGTGTCTTCCTGCACGTCGATGGCCAGGTTGACCGTGGCCAGCTCGGCCAGGGGCGTCTGGCTCGGGCACAGGGTGATCAGGCTGGCGCCGGACTCGCGCACCAGGTTGGCGGTGATCAGCAGATCCTTGGAGCGCCCCGACTGCGAGATGCAGATGGCCACGTCGCTCGGCTTGAGGGTCACCGCACTCATCGCCTGCATGTGCGGGTCGGAATAGGCCGCGGCATTGAGCAACAGGCGGAAGAACTTGTGCTGGGCATCGGCCGCTACCGCGCCGGAGGCGCCGAAACCGTAGAACTCCACACGCTGCGCCTGCGAGCAGGCGGCGATCGCCCGTTGCAGCGCCTCGGGGTCGAGCTTCTCGCGCACCTCCATCAGGGTGTGCAGCGTGGTGTCGAAGATCTTCAGACTGAAGTCGGCGACCGAGTCGTCCTCGTGAATGGCGAACTGGCCGAAGCTGGCACCCGCGGCCAGGCTCTGCGCCAATTTCAGCTTGAGGTCCTGAAAGCCGCTGCAACCGATGGCGCGACAGAAGCGCACGATGGTCGGCTCGCTGATGCCGACGCTGTGCGCCAGCTCGGCCATGGAGCTGTGCATCACCGATGCGGGATCGAGCAGCACGTGGTCGGCCACCTTGAGCTCGGACTTGCGCAGCAGATGGCGCGACTGGGCGATATGTTGCAACAGATTCACGGGGCTAGGCTCTATGCAGAAAAGGATCTACCGCGGGCAGCGGGCTGGTCATGGCTGGGTTGCGCAGCGCCCGGCGGTTGTAGTGACCTTGTAGTTATACTACATGGCTCGCCCGCGCGCACCGCCCACAGTCCGCCGAATAACGCGGCGCTGCAGACAAGTGGCTCCGAAAAAGCGCGAACCGCTGCGGCTGATACGGCTCCAGAGCCCGATTTTGACGGTGCCCCTTTCAACAGGTAGTTTCAACGATCTGTTACAACCCAGTCGGAGTCTTCCCTTGAGCATCCCCTGCGACATGCTGGTTTTCGGTGGCACCGGCGACCTGGCCCTGCACAAGCTGCTGCCTGCGCTCTATCACCTGCATCGCGAAGGACGCCTGCACGCCGACATGCGCATCCTCGCCCTGGCCCGCAGCAACCACAGCCGCGAGGCGTACCAGACCCTGGCCGAGCGCCACTGCCGCGCCCAGGTGGCACGCGCCGATTTCTCCACCGACACCTGGGCCAGCTTCGCCGCACGCCTCGACTACTTCGCCATGGATGCCGCACAGAGCGCCGACTTCGGCCGCCTGGCCAAACGCCTGGGGCGCGACGACCAGCGCGTGCGGGTCTACTACCTGGCGACCGCGCCGAACCTGTTCGAAGACATCGCCGCGCACCTGGCCAACGCCGGCCTGGCCGGCCCGGCCGCACGCATCGTGCTGGAAAAGCCCATCGGCCACTCGCTGGAGTCGGCGCGGGCGATCAACGCCGCCATCGGCGCCGTGTTCGACGAGGCGCGGGTGTTTCGCATCGATCACTATCTGGGCAAGGAGACCGTGCAGAACCTGATGGCGCTGCGCTTCGCCAACGCCCTGTTCGAGCCGGTATGGCGCGCCGGGCATATCGACCACGTACAGATCAGCGTGTGCGAAACCCTCGGCGTGGAAAACCGCGGCGCCTACTACGACAAGGCAGGCGCCATGCGCGACATGATCCAGAACCACCTGCTGCAGTTGCTCTGCCTGGTGGCCATGGAAGCGCCTGTGCGCTTCGACGCCGAAGCGGTGCGCAACGAGAAGGTGAAGATCCTTGAGGCGCTCAAGCCCATCAGCGGCCTCGACGTGCAGGACAAGACCGTGCGCGGCCAGTACACCGCCGGCCAGATCGGTGGCCACGACGTACCCGCCTACTACTTCGAGAAGAACGTCGACAACGACAGCGACACCGAAACCTTTGTCGCCGTGCAGGTGGAGATCGACAACTGGCGCTGGGCCGGCGTGCCGTTCTATCTGCGCACCGGCAAGCGCCTGGCGAAGAAAACCTCGGAAATCCTCATCCAGTTCAAGCCGGTGCCGCACCGCCTGTTCAACGACGGCGAGGCGAATCAACTGCTGATCCGCCTGCAACCGGAAGAGCGCATCAGCCTGCAACTGATGGCCAAGAACCCCGGCAAGGGCATGCACCTCAAACCCGTCGAGCTGGACCTCAACCTCGCCGCCGCCTTCCACAAGCAGCGCCGCTGGGAGGCCTACGAGCGCCTGCTGCTGGACGTGATCGAAGGCGACTCGACGCTGTTCATGCGCCGCGACGAGGTGGAGGCCGCCTGGCAGTGGGTCGATCCCATCCTGCAGGGCTGGCACCAGCACTACCAGAGCCCGCGCCCCTACCCGGCCGGCAGCGATGGCCCGGAGCAGCTGCAGCACTTGCTGGAACGCCACGGCCGGCACTGGGCCGAGTGAGCGCTCTGGCAGCTTCTTGCGCAGCGGACTGTGGATAAATGCCTGCTCAAGCGCGCCGAATCCAGCAGCCACGGGGCCTTCGGGATGCTGCGCAAAAAGCTGCACAGCAGTGCGCAACTTGTTGCGCAACAATCTGTGCGACGCCGCTCAATATGACCCTGCATGCTTGCCTGGTCACGACAAGTTACTGATTTTATTGAAATTTAAATACCTGGCACGCCGCTCGCTATAGGTCTGGCTCCCGGATCGATCACGATCCATGACCCAGGCAAGGAGAGCACTCATGCCAACACCCGCGTATCTGTCCCTCGAAGGCACCAAACAAGGTCTGATCACCGCTGGCACCTTCACCGAGGACTCGGTCGGCAACATTTTCCAGGAAGGTCATGAAGACCAGATTCTGGTGCAAGCCTACAACCACCAGGTCATCATCCCGCGCGACCCGCAGTCCGGCCAACCGACCGGCCAGCGCGTGCACAAGCCGCTGATGATCACCAAGGTCTTCGACAAATCCTCGCCGCTGATCTTCAACGCCCTGACCTCCGGCGAGCGTCTGAACAAGTGCCGTCTGGAGTGGTACCGCACCTCCTCCACCGGTACCCAGGAGCACTACTTCACCATCGAACTGGAAGACGCCGTGATCGTCGACGTACAGTCGCGCATGCCGAACTGCCAGGACCCGAACATGGCGCACTTCACCCACCTGGAAGACGTCTACTTCACCTACCGCAAGATCGTCTGGACCCACGAAGTCTCCGGCACTTCCGGCTCCGACGACTGGCGTACCCCGATCTCCGCCTAATTACTGGCTGAGTTCGCGCGTCACCGCAGCGGCCAGGCATCGTCCTGGCCGTTGCGTTTCGGCAGGCCGCGCAAAAGGCGCTAGCCAATCGCCGAAAACCTCGACCGTTGCCAGCGCGCGGCGGCCGATTCGGTTACAACCTGGAGCGCGCCACGCGCCCATCATGGAATGATCGAGAGGAACAACGAATGTTCGCCCAGGCCAACCAGACCCATTTCAGCCTCAGCATCGAAGGGGTCGAACACGACCTGCAGGTGCTCGAGTTCAAAGGGCGCGAGGCGATCAGCCAGCCTTACGCCTTCGACGTGGAACTGATCAGCGAACGCCCCGACCTCGATCTGGAGAGCCTGCTGCACCAGCGCGCCTTCCTCGCCTTCGACCAGAACGGCGCCGGCATCCACGGCCTGATCCACCGCATCGCCCAAGGCGAATCCGGCAAGCGCATGACGCGCTACCGCCTGACCCTGGTGCCGCAACTGGCCTACCTGGCGCACCGCACCAACCAGCGCATCTTCCAGCACCTGACGGTGGAGAAGATCATCACTCAGGTGCTCGAGGAACACGGCATCCAGGCCGACGCCTACCAGTTCCAGCTCGGCTCGCTCTACCCCGAGCGCGAATACTGCGTGCAGTACGACGAGAGCGACCTGCACTTCGTCCAGCGCCTGTGCGAGGAGGAAGGCATTCACTACCACTTCCAGCACAGCAGCGAAGGCCATGTACTGACCTTCGGCGACGACCAGACCGTGTTCCCGCGTCTGGCACCGCTGGCCTACCAGCAGGACACCGGCCTGGTGGCCGGCGACCCGGTGATCAAGCATTTCGGCGTGCGCGTGGAAACCCGCACCAGCCAGGTCACCCGCCGCGACTACGACTTCGAGAAACCGCGGCTGCAGCTGGAAGCCAAGGCCGACGGCGATGCCCAGCCCAAGCTGGAAGACTACGACTATCCGGGCCGCTACACCGACCGCGAGCGCGGCAAGCACCTGGCCAAGCGCGCCCTGGAGCGCCACCGCCACGACTTCGAACTGGCCCAGGGCGACGGCGACTCGCCGACCCTGGTCAGCGGCCACTTCCTCGACCTGACCGAGCACCCGCGCGAGGCATGGAACCAGCTCTGGCTGCTGACCGAAGTGCTGCACGAAGGCAAGCAGCCTCAGGTGCTGGAGGAGTCGGTGTTGAACCTCCCCTCTCCCCCCGGGAGAGGGGCCGGGGGTGAGGGCAGCTCAGGCGACACCGACTTCCACCAAGGCTACCGCAACCGCTTCACCGCCACGCCCTGGAACGTGCCCTACCGTCCCCATTTGGCCCATCCCAAGCCGCGCATACTCGGCAGCCAGAGCGCCGTGGTCACGGGACCTGCCGGCGAGGAAATCCACTGCGACGAATACGGCCGGGTCAAGGTGCAGTTCTTCTGGGATCGTGAGGGCCAGGCCGACGAGAAGACCAGCTGCTGGCTGCGCGTCAGCTCCAGCTGGGCTGGCGATCGCTACGGCGCCATCACCATCCCGCGCATCGGCATGGAAGTGCTGGTCACCTTCCTCGAAGGCGACCCCGACCAGCCCTTGGTCACCGGCTGCCTGTACCACGCCGAACACGTCGTGCCCTACGACCTGCCTGCGAACAAGACTCGCAGCGTGTTCAAGACCCTGAGCAGCCCCGGCGGTGGCGGCTACAACGAACTGCGCATCGAAGACCGCAAGGGCGCCGAGCAGATCTACATCCACGCCCAGCGCGACTGGGACGAGAACATCGAGCACAACCAGAAGATCCGCGTCGGCAACGAGCGCCATGACACCGTCGAGGCCAACGCCTACAGCCACTTCAAGGCCGAAGAACACCGCACCACCCACGCCGACCGCAAGACCGAGATCAAGGCCAACGACCACCTTACCGTCGGCGACAGCCAGCACATCAAGCTGGGCAACGGCCAGTTCATCCAGGCCGGCCAGGAAATCCACCTCTCCAGCGGCCTGAAAGTCGTGCTTGAAGCCGGCAGCGAACTGACCCTCAAGGGCGGCGGCAGCTTTATCAAACTCGACGGCGGCGGCATCACCCTGGTCGGCCCGGTGATCAAGATCAACTCCGGCGGCGCGCCGGGCAGTGGTTCGGGGGCGGCGCCAGTGTTGCCGGGCGCGGCGAAGCCGGCGGATGCGGATAAGGCGGGAGAGTTGCTGATTCAGGCACAGCGGCAAGCACTAATGCGAGCGACACCACGCTGTGAAATCTGCGAGCAAATGAAATTGCAAAACGGCGAGAAACCCTGATGACCAATCACTACCTACTTATTGATGGTGTACTTCGCCAGGGTGTGATTACCGAGCTGTATGGGTGTGGTGAAGAAATGGAAATCGAACCACTGTACGTGGGTACACGCTGGCAAGAAGCACACGATCTAGGCCCAATTCTTGTTGCCGCCTCACCACACTCCAAGCTGCTATCAGATGCTCAGTCGGATTTGGACTGGCTAAGAAGCAGCAGTCGCCTGTCGAGCAATGCCAACCTGAAGGAGGTTGCCGATCATCTTCGCGAGTTCATTTGCGTGCGCAGCCCAAGCGGCAGCCAAAGCCTGCTGCGTTTTGCCGACCCGCTAGTAGCTTGGTACTGGCTGGCCAGTTATGCCCCCTCGCAATATCCACATTTGCTTGGCCCCATTACGAGTTGGGAAGTGGCCCTCACGCCGACCAAATGGGAATCCCGCACAGAACTCCAGAGGATGGCTTATACAGCGGTCAGTCATCCTCCCATCGCTTTTGACCGTGCATTACTGGATGAGCATCAAGAGCAGGCTCTGCAAGAGGCTTATCACCGGCAGTTGAAAACGCGCCTGTATGACTGGCTACAGACGTACGTGCCAGATCTTTTGCAGCAACAAGCTGCGGTTGATTCCTGGCTATACAACCGCTTGCAAAGTGCGGAGCAAGCCGGACTGGACAGTGAGCGCAGCATTGCCATCTGGGCTTTGCTCAGTCTTGAGCAAGGCGACGACTTCTTCAGTGTCACGACCAGCGCCTACAGCCAATGGCTAGCCAGCACGCCAGCAGCTCAAGGCCTACCTGCTGAAGTGAATCTACAGACCTTTTTCAATGAACATGCCTGACGACGCGAAGGATTCGCCATGACTGACTCAAACAGGCAAGCGGCCAAAGACAGCCTGCGCGCCACATTTCCTAATAGTTCAGCGACAAGTACTGGCCATTGCCCGATGAAGCAAGGACAGGTGGCTATCTTCCCCGTACGCTACGCAATCGATGAGTCACCCAAGAAAGCTGGACAGCCAGGTCCGAACCCTTTGCCGAAGGACTGGTTAGGTCTCGACGAGATGCCACGGCTGCAAACTCGCACCTATACCCTTCGCCAGCTCCGCGACGGCTGGGTATACGTATTCGACCGCACGGCAAATACCTTCCACGAATACCGACTCAAGGGCCACCAATTCATCCGTATTGCATGGGGTGACCAACAACTCAACCAAGACACGCGCACCGGCTCGGGCGACAGCAAGCCTTATTTGCTGTACCCCAAGGCCAGCTCACTGCTCATTGCCTACTCACCCGCGCAATGGACATGGCGCACCTGTGAACGTATGCGTTCCAACCCCAAGCTGCAGCGCCAGTGGATGCGCGAGATCGATCTGTCTCGATACTGCAAGAGTCTGGCCGCCCCTCACGCTGCTCGTTTGCCACGTCTCGCCGAGCTGGTTGCCGACGTCGACGCTGGCGCAGCCTGCAACGATAGCCGCTTCATGTCCTCGACCCTACCGACCCAGGCAAAAACTGCAGAGCAGTCATGCAAACCAGCCATAGGCAGCGACCAGATTATCGGCAGCGTACCCGACAAGGACGCGGCCTTACTCCTGGCCCTACAAGATCCGCTGGCCGTAGTCGACGATCTGGCCATGCAGCTCACCGGGCGTCACATCGAGCAACACCTGTTCGAGGAGAAGCACCATCACCGTCTTGATGTTGCCGGCCATATCGAGATGTTCGCCGGTCTTCCGCTCGACCCGTTCAACGAAAGCGACTGGCCGACCGGCGTGCTCAAGGATGAAGCCAAAAGACAGGTGTTCATCCGAGACGCCCAGAAGTACCTGGAACGTTACCAGGAACTGGTCAGACCCAGCCTCCCGGTGCTGGACGCCAGCGGCAGCTTCGGGCGCTCCAAAGCCCTGAGCATGGAGGGAGAAGCGCTCGACGCCCAGTACGGCAAAGGCACCGCCGCCAAGCTGGAAAAAAAAGCCCGGTTATGGATGGATCGCGCACCACTGCGTAAGCAGGTCAAATATCAGGAAGCACTCGACTATCGCCGTGATCGTCACGTCGAACTGGTTGCGCTAATGCGCCATATCGACAGAGCCCGCAATGACCTGATCCCTTGGCTGGAGTACATCCACACCGACCCCGGCAAAGTCTTCCTCGACCCCTGTTCTGAACAACAATCGTCATTGCTCATACATACCGCTCAGGGATTGTTCGACGTGCTCGGCCAGACCGAGGCCGGCAAGAACTGGCTATGCCAGGATTACGCCAAGCCCAAGACTCTGCTGGGCCTGGCCATGTACAACTTCAACAGCGAACTGGCAAGCGCGCTCGAAGGGATCGCGACGAACTTTGCCGAAAGCGGCAACCTCGACCCAGGCTTGGCTACCAGCGTAGTCACCCGCGGCAATGAAACTTTCAGCGTGCTGGACGACAATAGTGTACGTAACAGCAAGCTGTTCCAGGCTATGAGCCAACCGGCGCGCCAGGCGTATGACACGCTACAGAAGGTTGCCCGCACCATCGCTAGCGAAGCCTGGCAGCTCCTGGCCTACCAACTGCTGCCTTCACTCAGCCCGAAGTTCGCCCCCACCTGGAAGCCCATCGCCTATTCGCTAGTAATCGTGGTCACCCACATAGACACCGAAGTGATCAGACCCTACGTAGTCTATGACCACGGTTACCGTGCCAAGAAGCAGGCCTGGGACATGAAGTTCGCCCAACTGCAGAAAAAGATTCGCGCACAGACCCGTACGGCCACCTTCGGCGCCCGCCATGAACAAGCGGCCGCGAACCGCCAGTTGAGCCTACTCTATGAAGAGCAACAGCTACTGAAAGCTGCAGAGCCCGACGCCATCCTGGCCAGAGGCGAAGTCCGTGTACAGCAACGCACCACCTTGATCGAGCAACGAGTGGAGTTTCTGCACACCCTCGGCAAATCCGAAGCCATCGCACAGATGGAACTCAAGGGGCGCAACTATGCCGCCTACCTGGAGCGCGTGAAGAAGTGGATGGCCAACGGCCTGGGCACTGGTTTGGCCAGCTTGGTGGCCGCTCTGAATATGTGGAACTTCAAGAACACCATGGATCAGGCACGGTCCGATGGACACTGGAGCCAAGATGACCTTAAAGCCCTAAGTGGCGCTGGCGCCCAGCTTGGCAACGCTATAATGGCACTGGCCTTGATGCCACGCTGGGCTGACATCAGCAAGCTGAGCGTGGAAGCCATTGTCAATAGAACCCCCGTTACAGCCAAGCTAGCCGAAGTCTCCATCCAGAGCTGGGTCAGCGCCAACGCCGAACTCTCTGCAATGGTACGTGCCTTTGCACTGCGCGCCGCTGGCATGGCAACGCTGGGCGTCATTGCCAACGGTGTTGATGTATGGCTATTACAAAGCTCTGCTGAAAAAGCAAGCGGAAGCGATGAAAGGCTTGCACTGAGAACAAAACAATTCGCAGCTTTTTCCATGGGGCTTTTGTCGGTTTACCAGTTGGGGGCTGGACTATTTAGCGCATTTGGGTTTGGTGCCGTAGGTCTTGTTTTCGCTCCCTGGCTGCTTTTGGCTCTCTTTATCGCCGGAGTTACCTATCTGGTCGCAACCTTTATTGCCAACAATCTCAAACGAGAAGGCTTGAAGCTCTGGCTCTGGCGTTGCTGCTGGACTAAGGACAAGGCGCCGTACTGGCCAGATACTTCTCAAGGCCGCAGCGACGAGCTAAAGGCACTACACGAAATACTACTGCGCCCAACTATCTGCGCCAAAACGGCCAAAAGCTCCTACGGCACTAGCAGCGTTCAGCTGCAGATCGCCCTGCCCGCAGAGCTGGCGGGCAAACAAATACGCCTGCACCCAATCATGATCGAGAACGGCCTGCTCTGGATGCCCGATAAGCAGAGTGGATACCGCGCTGGCATGTACGGCAGTTATATCGCTGGAGGCCAATGGATCCCCACGGCTGCACTTGGAGACTTCGAGCGCAAAACTACCGCCTTTGCGCCCTATCAGGCCGGTGAGGCTCGAGTCTGGGAAGTCAGCCTTCCCCACTCCAAGGGTATGGATCGCTTAGAACTGGAGATTCACTACCCAAATGACTTAGTGTCACGCCGGGACGGACGCGGCTACCGATTCAGTATCGAGTTGGATGATATCACTGTCGGTAACTTGCAGGAAAACGGTCTGGAGAAAAGCCATATTTGCGAGCCTATCGACAGCGACAGCTTGATGCTAGTGGAGAAAGTTCCGGAGAATCAGCGTAATTATTATTATTTAAGAATAACTTAATATGAATATCTTCAGAATTTCGACACTCTGGGTACCCAGTTATCACCTAAAAATGGACTGGAAGCACCCAAAAAGACCTGCACTCAAAGAATGGACTATTAAGGCCTTTGACGGAAGGCTTCTGTTAGCATGCCTAGGCGGATTAGGCGCAATACCTTGCCTACTATTTGCTTACTTTGCATTAACTATGGGGTGGGTGGTAAATCTGATGCTCACCATATTTGCTTTATTTATATTTATTAATACATTCCTCCTAAAGCAATTTTATGCAATACGCTTAACTGATACTGGAGGAGAAATATGTCATTGGAAAGCTTTACCCGATTTTTTATTTTCTAGCATGCCATGGCTTATGCTATTATATATTTTATTTATTATTTGGGGATTATCACAATCACCGGAAATGGCTTTAGGAGCTCTAGCCAGCGGCGCTGGGCTTGGTATCGTATATGCTTTAATTGCTACATCCAAAGGATATAAGGAGTCTCAGCTTCGCTTTCAACAGTGGGACTTTGAGTGGAATGAAATATATGAAGCCATATATGACCGCAAAAGCCACGCAATAGGCTTTAATGTAATCGAGTCAAAACCTTACATAGCTCGCTTCAAGGAAGAAAATGAGAACTTCTACAGCTGCCGTATATACTTTCACCCCAAAATGGCCGAACAAATCCTCCAGATATTTAAAGAAAAATTAGGTCCAAACATCCCAATAAAAGAAGGACGTATACATTACAGGACAATTGATTAGAGCTTAGGAAACCACTGAAATGAGCGGGCCTCTTGATCGTTTCTGATCAATCATGAATGGCGAGTGCGCGCACCATTGCGCCTGGCACTGGATACCGGCGAAAAAGACTGCCTCCCTGGCGCACTCGTCTGGCTATTCCCGGCACCGCCGATCGGCCTGGGCACGGGCTTGGCCGGCCTGGCTGCCGCTCTGAATATGTAGAACTTCAAGAACACCATGGATCAGGCACGAGCAGATGGTCATTGGAGCCAGGATGATGTGAAGGCATTCAGCAACGCGGGCGTGCCTGCCGGGCTCCATTACTAAATTCAGTGAAATACCATGCGTGCCACATGGCCTAATTTCACAAATAAAGAGAGATTCAACAAATATATGAGCCAATTGGATGAAAAGTTCGATATCGGTTTTCGTGCCGCCGTATTGTTAGTCGGCGGCTTGGCGGGTTTTGTTTTTAGCGCATACAAAGCTCATGAAGAATTTGCCTGGGGAGATGATGCTGCCTGGGGATATGTCCTTATCGGTATAGGTGCTGCCATGCTGGCCGGGATAGGGCTTCGCCAAGCCTTGGGTCTTTACAGGTTGCTAATGAGCAAGGATATCTCTGGTAACTAGTTAAGAGGAATATAGGAGCGAATCGGGGACAGACCACGATTTAAAGCGTATCTTCCAGCATCTGACGGTGGAAAAGATCATCGCCCAAGTGCTCGAAGAACACGGTATCCAGAGCGATGCTATGATTTTCAGCTCGGCTCGATTGGGTTTGTACCAAGTGGCAAGCGCACCCGGTACTGCTGCAATCCAAGCGTTTGAAAATGGTGCTCAGAAGATCTCCCTTTGGTGTAGAAGGCGTAGCGCCTCCATGGTCGAGGCAGAAAACCTAGCCCGCTACCTTCTAACTAATCGCGCCGTACTGATAAATGGCAAGCGCTTACCTCGGGACAAACTGCCACCGCAAACCGTCGGTCCGATGTTGTATGTACTTAGTGAGCATTATGTAGAAAGCTTTCATGAGCATCAGGAAAAGGCAATCGTTCTGCTACTTAGCCACCTTTATCGCCGCTGGCGTCACTTTATTGAAGCCTTGGAACACTGTTCGCCGAATGGCGCCAAGGTTAATGCGATGGAAAGCCTTAATCGCCTTAACCGCCTGCTCGATAGACAGCAGGAGTTCAATCGATTTATCGAGCAACTGGCCGTACGCGGCCTACCGGACGCCGTGGATGCCGTGGATGCCGTGGATGCCAGCTCGAGTGTGGTGCTGGCCTGGACACCGACGGAAGCATGGCGCAAGCGCGACGTTCTGATCGCGGCGAGATCCAGTGGGCAGTTCGACGGGCTAGCCAAAAAAAGCAAGGGTTCCCAACAGGGAACCCTTATCTCTTAAAGTTTCTGGTCGAGCTGAATAGCGCAGCGGAAACTGGTTCCAGGATAATATCCATCCTGTTCTGGCTTATCTGCCCAGCGTCGAACTGTATTGGCGGACTGCCAACCTGACTCAAAGTAGTTTGATCCTCGACGAATCTTCTGGGTACCTGCAGTTGGCCCTTGTGGATTATCAACAGGCGAATCCCTGTAATAATCAGGGCCATACCAGTCATTGACCCAGTCGGTGGCGTTACCTGCCATATCATATAGGCCCAATGGATTCGGGGCGAACTGCCCAACGGGATGTATTTCAGTATCTTCATCACGAGGGATATTACGCCCATAGTCCAGGCTTCCCGTATCCGTAGGGAACTGCACGTACTGCCCACGATTGCGGGCGGCATATTCCCATTGTGCCTCGGTCGGCAAGTCAATTGGATAGCCACTGAGCTGACCTAGCCACAGACAATAGTCTTTGGCCTCCTGCCATTCTTTGGGTGGAGCGGGCTTGTTCGAATCAAATTCACCAGCTAAGTCTTTTCTTTTTCGGTACTCCGCATCAAATAACGGCAATCCCTGGCTAGTACGGAACAAATCGAAAGCCCCCAACCGAGTCTGATAACTCGCCAGGTAGTAGCTACTCAAACGTACCTTGTGCAGGTGATCATCGTCGTAACTGCCGGTGATGGGGCACAGCTCATCCGGCTCGTAGCCATAGGGCCAGGTGCCCATATTGGTCTGGTCGAAATCGCAGGGCGCGCCAAAATCCCCCATTTCGAACTCACCACCCTCGATAAACACCATCTCATCCAGCGAACGCACCACCGTATCGAGCATCTGGCTACGCAATTCAGACAAGAGCTTGGGATACTGTGAGTCGATACGTTCGGCGATAGCCGCAACCTTTTCCGGGCCAAGCCTTTCGCTTTTCGGCAAAGGCTGCGACTGTGCCTGACAGCCGGCCACCAGCAGCGGCGTGAGAAAAAAAGATAACAATCGGTTATTCATCGGCAACGTCCCTATTCAATCCGCTTGGCGGCTCTGGCTCAGAGGCTTGCCAGAGAAAAATCTGCGTCCTGTCATGGCAAAACTCTGGTGAGTGACTGACTGCGTCTTCGACAGCTAGTTCTATGCAAGCTGAGCCACCACGCGCGTGTGCATCAGCACGAGGCCCAACACCAGCATCCCCAACACCCCCGCCCCGACGAACAACCCCTCATAGCCCAACACCTTGGCCAGCACCCCGCTGCTGGCTCCGACGAAGCCGGACAGCAGCACCTGCGCCGAGGCCTGCAGGGTGAAGTCGGCGCCTTCGTGTTCGGGGCGGCACATGCGCATCATGGCGGCGAACAGGGCGACGGTGGACATGCCGTCGGCCACCTGCTCGAACAGGGTGACGGCATAGACCAGCCCGACATTGCCACCCTGCCCCACTAGCAGCGCCAGGGCGGCGATGCCGATGGCCTGCAGGGCGCCGAACAGGATCAGTGCGCGCAGTACGCCGATGCGGGCGTAGAGCAGGCCTCCGAGCACCGAGCCAGCGATGCCGGCCAGGCTGCTGATCAGAGTCAGTTGGCCGAGCGCTGCACTGCTCCAGCCCTGGTCCACCAGCATCGGCTTGATCATCGGCGAGCCCAGCGAATCGCCCAGCTTGAAGGTCAGCACCACCGCCAGCCACAGGAGCATGCCGGGCTGCGCCAACAGGCCGCGATAGTGGTTCAGCAGCAGGCGCGGGCCGAGGGCGGTTTCGGCCAGGGCGGGCTGGAAGGGCATAACGCGGCGTTCGGGAAACAGCCAGATCGGCACGGTCATCAGCAGGATCAGGCCGGCCAGCAGGCCAAGCGCCAGGTTCCAGCCCAGCGGGTCGATCACCAGCAGCAGGCCGCTGCCGCTGACGATCATACCGACCTTGTAGCCGCCGACCTGCAGACTGTTGCCGAGGCCGCGCCAGCGCTCGGGCAGCAGGCGCACGGTAAGGCCATCAGTGGCGATGTCCTGGGTCGATGCCAGCAGATTGATCAGCAGCAACAGGCCGAGCAGCAGCCACAGGCCAGAGCCGAACAGGGTCTGCGGCGCCAGCATCGCCAGCACGGCCACGCAGACGATCACGCTCGTCTGCAGCGGCAGGATCCAGCCACGGTGGTGACCCAGTCGCGGCGAGGCCAGGCGGTCGACCCAGGGCGCCCAGAGCACCTTGAGCAGCCAGGGCAGCGCCAGCAGTTTGAGCAGGCCGATCAATGCCAGATCGACGCCATGCTGACGCAGCAGCACCGGCAACGAGTGGGCGATCAGCCCGGACGGCAGGCCTTGCTCGCAATAGAGCGAGGCCAGCAGCACCAGCGTGGCGTTGGATGGGCGAGGTGCGATTGGCGACATGGCAGGCGCTCGCGGCAAAAGCGCAAGCCTAGTGGTTTGCGCCGGTCAGCGGCAATGCGAGGACGGTTACGGTTCGTAGGGTGCGCCGTGCGCACCGGCTTTCGCACCATCCATGGTGCGCACAACCTAGGCGGTGCCGCGACCTACAAACTGCCCAGGCACTCGGTCAGGCCACCCGCCAGGTTTTCCAGCAGTTGCTCGTAACCGCTGGCAGTGACCGGCAGGTCGCCTCCCAGGGCATCGAGCTCGGCCAGCTTGACCGGCAGGCCAGCGGTAAGGGTTTCGGCCAGGCGCGGGCGCAGAGGCGGCTCGCTGAACACGCAGCTGGGCCCGGCCTGCTGCAGGCGCTTGCGCATGGCAGCGACGTGGCGGGCGCCGGGTTGCACTTCGGTGAGCACGCTGAACACGCCGGCATGCTTGAGGCCATAGGCGGCCTCGAAGTAGTCGTAGGCCTCGTGGAAGACGAAGTAGGGTTTGCCCTGCAGCGCCACCAGAGTTGGACGAATGCGGCCGTCCAGGGCATCCAGGCGCGCCTCGAAGGCCTGCAGGTTGGCGGCGTAGCGCGCGGCGTTGGCAGCGTCGAGCTTGGCCAGGTCGGCGGCCATGCGCGCAGCGATCAGCTTGGCATTGGCCGGCAGCAGCCAGAGATGGGCATCCAGGCTGCCGGGGCGATGGTCATGATCGTGCCCCAGACCGTCGTGCTCGTGCTCGTGCTCGTGCTCGTGCTCGTGCTCGTGGTCATGGTCATGGTCATGGTCATGGTCATCATGATGAGCCTCGGCATGGCTGTCGCCGAAACGCCGCAGAGTCATGCCGGGCAGCTCCTGCACCGCCACGTTCGGTTTGCTGCGCCCCTCCAGCACCCGCGGCAGGAAGGCTTCCATGTCCGGGCCGATCCAGTACAGCAGGTCGGCATTGCGTACCCGGCGCACGTCCGACGGACGCAGCGCGTAATGGTGCGGCGAGGCGCCCGGGGGCAGCAGCACATCGGGCGAACCGACGCCGTCCTGCACCGCCGCGGCGATCAGTTGCAGCGGCTTGATGCTGGTAAGCAGGCGCACCTCGGCCTGGGCATTGGCGACGAACAGCAAGGTAATGAGGCAGAAAAGACGCGACACGGGGCATACTCGGGCGGGATTGAACGGGTAATATAATAACGTCTCTCACCTGCGCCGTCCTTGCCCATGACCGACACGCCCCTGGCCTCGCGCCCCCACGACCATTCCCGCTGCGTCAGCCATGCCCTGGCCGAGGCCGAAGCCATCTGCGCCCGTCAGGGCCTGCGCCTGACCGCCCTGCGCAAGCGGGTGCTGGAGCTGGTCTGGGCCAGCCACAAGCCACTCGGCGCCTACGACATCCTCGGCGTGCTGAGCGAGGCAGACGGCCGCCGTGCGGCGCCGCCGACCGTCTACCGCGCGCTGGATTTCCTCCTGGAAAACGGCCTGGTGCACCGCATCGCCTCGCTCAACGCCTTCGTCGGCTGCAGCCATCCGGAGCACGCGCACCAGGGCCAGTTCCTGATCTGCCGGAGCTGCCACGCCGCCACCGAACTGGAACAGCCGGCCATCAGCCAGGCCATCGTCGACGGGGCGGCCGGCGTCGGTTTCGCCGTGGAAAGCCAGACCGTGGAAGTGGTCGGCCTGTGCGCAGGCTGCAAGGGCAAGGCATGAACGACGCCCTGATCCGTCTCGACGGGGTCGCGGTCAGCTTCAACGGCCAGGCCGTGCTGGACGACGTGCAGCTCAGCGTGCGGCCCGGCGAGATCGTCACCCTGATCGGCCCCAATGGCGCCGGCAAGACCACCCTGGTGCGCGTGGTACTCGGCCTGCTCCAGCCCGAGCGTGGCAACGTGCGCCGCGCGCCGCGCCTGCGCATCGGCTACATGCCGCAGAAACTGCATGTCGACGCCACCCTGCCGCTGTCGGTGCTGCGCTTTCTGCGCCTGGTACCGGGGGTGGATCGCAATCGCGCGCTGGCGGCGCTGGCCGAAGTGGGCGCCGAGCAGGTGATCGACAGCCCGCTGCAGAGCATTTCCGGCGGCGAGATGCAGCGTGTGCTGCTGGCCCGCGCCCTGCTGCGCGAGCCGCAGCTGCTGGTGCTCGACGAACCGGTGCAGGGCGTCGACGTCGCCGGCCAGGCCGAGCTGTACCGGCTCATCTCGCGCCTGCGCGAGCGTCACGGCTGCGGCGTGCTGATGGTGTCGCACGACCTGCACCTGGTGATGAGCGCCACCGATCAGGTGGTCTGCCTGAATCGCCACGTGTGCTGCTCCGGGCATCCGGAACAGGTCAGCGGCGATCCGGCCTTCATCGAACTGTTCGGCCAGGACGCCAAGAGCCTGGCCGTCTATCACCACCATCATGACCACGCTCACGACCTGCATGGCGGCGTGGTCAAGGCCGGCCTGACCATTCACGGCCCGGCCCACGTTCACGGACCCGGTTGCAAGCACTGATGCCCGACTTTTTGATCAACGCCCTGCTCGCCGGCCTGGCGCTGGCCCTGGTGGCCGGCCCGCTCGGCTCCTTCGTGGTGTGGCGGCGCATGGCCTACTTCGGCGACACCCTGTCCCACGCCGCCCTGCTTGGCGTGGCGCTGGGCCTGATGCTGGACGTCAACCCGACGCTGGCGGTGACCGTCGGCTGCGTGCTGCTCGCCGTGCTGCTGGTGACCCTGCAGCAGCGCCAGCCGCTGGCCTCCGACACGCTGCTGGGCATCCTCGCTCACAGCACCCTGTCGCTGGGCCTGGTGGTGCTGAGCTTCATGCAGGAAGTGCGCATCGACCTGATGGGCTACCTGTTCGGCGACCTGCTCGCCGTCAGCCCCAGCGACCTGGCCTGGATCATCGGCGGCAGCGCGCTGGTGCTGGCTCTGCTGACCTGGCTGTGGCGACCGCTGCTGGCGATCACCGTGCACGAGGAGCTGGCGCGGGTCGAAGGCCTGCCGGTGGCGGCGATTCGCCTGGCCCTGATGCTGCTGATCGCGGTGGTGATCGCGGTGGCGATGAAGATCGTCGGCGTGCTGCTGATCACCTCGCTGCTGATCATCCCTGCCGCCGCCGCCCAACGCCACGCGCGCACGCCGGAGCAGATGGCCGTGGGCGCCAGCCTGCTCGGCCTGGTGGCGGTGTGCGCGGGCCTCGCCATGTCCTGGTATCAGGACACGCCGGCCGGGCCGTCCATCGTGGTCAGCGCCGCGGCGCTGTTTCTGGCCAGCTTTGCCCTGCCCAAACGCAGCGGCTGACGGCGCGTCGCGCGTAGCCCGGATGCAATCCGGGAAAGCTGCGCCACATTGTTCCCGGATTGCATCCGGGCTACCGCTCATCTTTCTCCCCAACCCTTTCCGGTTAGTGGCGAGAGCCCCTCGCAGCGTGAAATCGCTGCCGCAACCCTGTATGATTGCGCGTTTTTTGCACAACTCGAGACGCACTGTAATGAAGTCGTTCGTTTTTCGTGGTCTTCCGCTTTTTCTGGTTCTGCTTCTGGCCGGCTGCCAGAGCAGCCAGCAGCAAAGCCTTCCGCCGGTCGATGAGCTGGTCGTCGCCTTCCGCCAGCTCGACCTGAGCCTGGCCGAGGAGCGCCTGGACGACGCCAGCCGCCAGCTCGGCGTCCTGCAACAGCAGGCCCGCGGCGATACGCGCCTGGAGCAGTACCAGCGCCAGCTGGCCGAGGCCTATATGGAGCAGGGCCGCGAGGCGCTGCAGCAGGGCGATCTGGATCGCGCCGCGCAGGCGCTGGGTCACGCCCGCAGCCTGATGCCGCAGGCGCCCGCCCTGAGCCACG